>NZ_JCAFSW010000005.1:0-263593 GCF_059369635.1 Stenotrophomonas sp. YJH_SMC_58 | reverse complement strand
CTAAACGGCGTCAAACGGGCATTTTTATGGTGGTTCATCCGGGCTCTTTGGGGACTGGATAGGTGTGGTAACCACCATTTTCCAAAGATGCCCCGGATGAACAACCTACCGAGAGATCACAACTAACAGTCGACTCTACCGGGCGCGTTGGCGATTGATGAATTCCAGTCATGACCAACTGCAATGCTGCCCATTCAATCGGCGGCCCCTGCAGGCGTATCGTCAGCGTTCCCCCTCTGGAGCATCACGATGCAGACACGTGAACTCGGCCGCAGCGGCCTGAAGGTCTCCGCCCTGGGCCTGGGTTGCATGGGCCTGACCCATGCCTATGGCCAGCCGGTCGAGCGCAGCCAGGGCATCGCCCTGCTGCACGCCGCCGTTGAACGCGGCGTGACCTTCTTCGACACCGCCGAAGTGTACGGCCCGTACACCAATGAAGACCTGCTCGGCGAGGCCCTGGCGCCTTACCGCGACAAGCTGGTGATCGCCACCAAGTTCGGCTTCAAGGATGCGCGCACCGATACCGGCCTGGACAGCCGCCCCGAGAACATCCGCGCCGTGGCCGAAGCCAGTCTCAAGCGCCTGCGCACCGACCATATCGACCTGTTCTACCAGCACCGTGTCGACCCGAACGTGCCGATCGAGGACGTGGCCGGCACCGTGCGCGACCTGATCGCCGAGGGCAAGGTCGGCCACTTCGGCCTGTCCGAGGCCAGCGCCACCACCGTGCGCCGTGCGCACGCGGTGCAGCCGGTGGCTGCCGTGCAGAGCGAATATTCGCTGTGGTGGCGTGAACCGGAGCGCGAACTGCTGCCGGCCCTGCAGGAACTGGGCATCGGCTTCGTGCCGTTCAGTCCGCTCGGCCGTGGCTTCCTGACCGGCGCGATCAACGCCGACACCACCTTCGACGCCAACGATTTCCGCAACAGCGTGCCGCGCTTCGAAGTGGAAGCCCGCCGCGCCAACCAGGCGCTGGTGGATCGCATCAGCACGATTGCTGCAGCACGCGGCGCGACCCCGGCGCAGGTGGCGCTGGCCTGGCTGCTGGCGCAGGCGCCGTGGATCGTGCCGATTCCGGGCACCACCAAGATCCACCGCCTGGAAGCGAACCTGGGCGCGGCTGACCTGCAGCTGGCGCCGGAAGAACTGCAGCGCATCGCGCAGGCGCTGGACGAAGTGTCGATCGTCGGTGAGCGCTACAACGCACAGCGTGCGGCCCAGGCCAAGGGCTGATCACCGGGTGCGGACCGAGGTGGGTGCGGACCGTTGGTCCGCACACCTCATCCAGCCATCGGCCCGCGCAGCGCATCCAGCACCGTGCGCATCGCCACCGTGACGTGGCGGCGCGACGGGTAGTACGCGTAGTAGCCATCGAAGTGCGGGCACCAGTCGTCCAGTACCGACTGCAGGCGGCCATCGTCCAGCATCGGCTGCACCTGGTCTTCCGGCAGCCAGGCCAGTCCGCTGCCGGCCAGCGCAGCGGCGCGGGTCATGCCCATGGTGTTGAAGGTCCACTGGCCGCTCACGCGCACGCTCAGTTCGTTGCCGTCCTGGCCGAAATCCCACGGCATCAGCCCGCCATGCGTGGGCAGGCGCAGAGTCACGCAGTTGTGGCCTGCCAGCTCGTTCGGATGGCGTGGCACCACATGCTGGCGGAAGTAGCTGGGTGCGCCGACCACGCGCATGCGCAGCGGCGGGCTGATCGGCACGGCGACCATGTCGCGCGCCAGGCGCTCGCCGAGGCGGATGCCGATGTCGTAGCGCTCGGCCACGATGTCGGCCAGCCCGTAGTCGGCGGTCAGTTCCACCTTGAGATCCGGATACTGCTGCAGCAGCGGCGCCAGCCGTGGCCAGGCGATGTACTCGGCGGCATGGCCGGTGGCATTGATGCGGATGGTGCCGGCCGGGCGTTCACGGTATTCGGCCAGCGCGGCCAGTCCGTCCTCGATCTCGGCCAGGCGCGGGCCCAGGGTGTCGAGCAGGCGGGCACCGGCTTCGGTGGTGGACACGCTCCGAGTGGTGCGGGTCAGCAGGCGCACACCCAGGCGCTGTTCCAGGCCGCGCATGGCATGGCTGAGCGCGGACTGGGACACGCCCAGCTGGGCGGCGGCCTTGGTGAAGCTGCCCTCGCGGGCAACGTGGACGAAGGCCTGCAGGTCGTTGAGGTTTTCGCGGGGCATGACGGGATGTTACGGCTCCCGGATTGAACGGACCTGTCGATTTCCGGCTCCCCTGTTCGTCGTACCGGTACATCCAACGCAAGGAGCTTCCGCATGAGCACTGAAAAGCCCAAAGGCCCGGCCTCGTATTTCCCCTCCATCGAGAAGACCTACGGGCAGCCGGTGGCGCACTGGTTCGGGCTGCTGGCCGGGAAGAAGGGCCTGAAACACATGGAACTGGTCAGCTTCCTGAAAAGTGAGCATGGGTTGGGCCATGGCCATGCCAACGCGCTGGTGGCGCACCATCTGGCCGGCAAGGGCTGAGCAGCGGCGGGCAGGAGATAGCGCGGGGCGCATTCAGCTGAACGATTTCATCTGCAACTGTCATGCAGATCGTGTCTAATACCGCTCCCCACCTGCTGTTCCCCACCCGTATGTCCCTTCCCTCCCATGGCCCCGCGCCGTGCGACGACGCTGACGGCCACCTGGTCACCGCCGGTCCGCTGACCCCGCCGCCCGACAGCGCCGGCACCACCGCCGACGAAAAAGCGCTGCGCCACTCGATCGCCGAGGACGTGCAGGGCATGGTGCTGGCCACGATGGTGGCGTCGCTGGGCCTGGCCATCTTCGCCAAGGGCGGGCTGATGATCGGCGGCATGGCGGGCATGGCGTTCCTGCTGCACTACGCGATGGGCTGGAACTTCGGCCTGGTGTTCGTGCTGGTCAACCTGCCGTTCTACTGGGTGGCGCTGCGGCGCATGGGCTGGGAATTCACCCTGAAGACCTTCGCTGCGGTCACCGCCTGTGGCGTGTTGACCGACCTGCTGCCGCGCTGGATCGACTTCTCGCACATCAACCCGCTGTATTCGGCGATCGTCGGCGGTGCGTTGTCCGGCCTGGGCATCCTGTTCTTCATCCGCCATCGTGCCAGTCTCGGCGGCATCGGCATCCTGGCGGTGTACCTGCAGCGCACCCGTGGCTGGAGCGCGGGCAAGGTGCAGATGTCCTACGACGCCTGCCTGATGGTGGCCGCGTTCTTCGTGTTGTCGCCGTCGAAGGTGCTGTACTCGGCCATCGGCGCGGTGGTGCTCAGCCTGGTGCTGATGTTCAACCACCGCCCCGGCCGCTACATGGGCGTGTGACCGTTCAACGGGGTTGCCGGCCAGCGGCCGGCACTACCGGAACCCACGCGTAGTAACGCCGGGCCATGCCCGGCGGATATCCATCAGCGGGCGGCGGACTTCAGCCACGGCGGCGACAGCGTCAGCAGTCGCGCATGCACCGGGCAGTCCTCGGCATGCGCACCGGGCAGGTAGCCCAGGCTCATCAGGAACTCGCCGGTGATCTCGCCGCCGGTGAAGCGGAAGGTCTTCTTGAACAGCTTCACCCAGTCGGCCTTGCTGCGCGGGTGGTGCGCATCCAGCCACGACGCGAAGCTGCCGTGGCTGGCCCGCAGCTGCTGGATCACCTGCGCGTTGTGGATCGCCGCCAGCACCTTCAGCCGGTTGCGGATGATGCCCGCGTCCGACAGCAGGCGCTCGATGTCCTGCTCGGCGTACGCCGCCACGCGGTCCACATCGAAGCCGTCATAGGCCGTGCGGAAGCCCTCGCGCTTCTTCAGGATCGTTTCCCAGCTCAGGCCGGCCTGGTTGATCTCCAGCACCAGCCGTTCGAACAGCTCGCGCTCGTCACGCTGCGGGAAGCCGTACTCGTTGGCGTGGTAGTAGTCGTGCACCGGATGGCCCGGGGCGATGAGGCAGTAGCCGCTCATGGGGAAGGCTCGTTGGATTTGGGTTCGGGATCGATGGCCAGCGCAGGGTGTCCGCCGATGGACAGCATCGGCCAGCGCGGTGGCACGAGCGTGAGTTTGCCGTCACGCAGGGCCTGGTTGATCGTCTCGGCCTGGCCGCTGACGGTGCCGAACAGCGAACCGGCCCGGCGCCAGTGGGCATCCCTGCCACGTGCGTACAGCACGCAGTCCGGCCCACGGTGGGTGTAAAGCTCGCACAGCAGCACTTCGCCGGTGCCATCGCCGTCCAGGTCGCGATGCACGATCAGGCAGTCGCGCTCGCTCTGGGCGCAGGATTCGCCATCGATCGCGCGCGTGGCCAGTGCCTGCCACCAATCGTCCGGTGGCGAGCTGGATCCCTTGGCCAGCTTCAGCGCGCGCTGCAGGGCCACGACGTCCTGCGGCCCCTTGTCGAGGCGGTGGCCGTCATCCCAGCGCGAGGTACGTGCCAGCGCGGCAGCGATCACCTGTGGCGCGTTGGCATCGGCGGTGATGGCTGGATCACGCTGCAGCTCGCGCAGCGCCCGCACGCCGCGGTGGCCAAGATCGAAGCGCAGCACGTTGACGTCACTGCTGGTGATCGCGGGCGGGTCCGCACGCAGGCGCGCCAGCTGGCTGGACAGAGTCAGCCGCACCGGGTCCAGCAGCGGCGAGTTGCCCAGCAATGCCAGTGCCAGCACCGCCCAGCACATCCAGCGGTTGACCGGCTCCAGCATCTGCAACCAGCGGCGCTGCCGGCGCAGCACCGCCAGCGCGTAGCCCGTGGCATAGCCGGCCACGGCCACTGCGACGAGTACCGCCCAGAACCGGTCCACGGTCCAGCCGTACTGCACCACGCGCAGCCCCAGTGCGTACAGCGCCAGTGCGGCGTAGACCGGCAGCGCCAGCAGGCTGGCTTCAACCAGCCGGCGCAGCAGCAGCGGGTAGGGGGCGCTGTCTTCCCCCTGCTGGTGGACCGCATTGGTGAACGTCACCAGCAGCAGCGACAGCACCAGCAGCAGGCCGGCGGCCGAGCGGGTCTTCCACAACGGTTCCAGCCCGGTAAGCGGCAGGCTCAGCACGAACAATACGGCGATGAACGAGAGCAGCGGCAACAGCCCACGGCAGATCGCGAACAGCACCTGGCGGGTGATCTGGATGGCGCGGTGCTGGGTGCGCCCGATCAGTACGCCGAACCCGGCCAGGCTGCCGGTGGCCAGTGCGATGAACCCGTCCTGCCGGAACAGGTCGCGGAAGACGGTCACGTCGAGCAGCTGGAACAGCGCCGACCACAGCCACAACAGCAGCCAGGTCAGCCCGGTGAACAGTGCCGCCAAGGCCAGGGTCAAACCATTCTGCCAGGCGCGCTCGAACAGCTCGGGGTAGCTGGCACGCCAGTGCCCGTGCTGCAGCTGGAACTGCCACCAGGGCAGGACCACGAACACCGCCACGGCGATGCCCAGGGTCAACGGAAGCTGCAGCGCGCCCGATTCCAGTGCGGTCTCGCCAGTGAGGTTCCAGCCGATCCAGGCGGCCAGCGCCAGCACCACCGTCGAGCCGAGCACGGCCTGCAGCCACAGGCGGCGCTGGCCCAGCTCCACCAGACTCAGCGCCACCGCGCTGGGAATGGCCAGCACCCAGGCGTACCAGCAGTAGCGCCAGCCGATATCGCGGAACGGCCACGCGTCGGACAGTTCCTGCGCGGCATACAGCATCAGGCCCTGCAGCAGGGCAAGCAGGACGATGGCGCTGCGTGCCGGCAGGGTCAGGGGCGTTGAAGACTGCATCGATGACCTTCCATGGCAAAGCACCATCCTAGCCCATCGCTGTTCGACGCCATCGCGCGACCATCCCGCCCCCAGCAGGTAGAATAGGACCATGCCTGTAGCGCCGACCTCCCTTGCCGATCACCTGCTCGTCGCGCTGCCGTCGCTGCTCGACGCGACCTTCGCCCGCAGCGTCGCGCTGATCTGCCAGCACGACGAGAACGGGGCGATGGGCGTGCTGGTCAACCAGCCTTCCGAGTACACGCTGGGTGAAGTGCTTGCACAGATGGACATCACCACCGGTGATGGCGACCTGCAGGCGCGCATGGTGCTCAACGGCGGCCCGGTGCATCCCGAGCGCGGCTTCGTCATCCATGACGACGCGCGGGCGTGGGATTCCAGCCTGACCGTGGGCGACGGCCTGTACCTGACCACCTCGCGCGACATCCTCGAAGCGATGGCGCGCGGCGAAGGCCCGGCCAATGCCGTGGTCACCCTCGGCTGTGCCGGTTGGGGCGCAGGGCAGCTGGAAAGCGAGCTGTCCGAGAACAGCTGGCTGACCGTGCCGGCCGATGCCGAGCTGGTGTTCCAGCTGCCGCTGGAGCAGCGCTGGCAGGGTGCGGCCTCGCGCATCGGCGTGGACCTGTTCCGGCTGACCGACTACAGCGGCCATGTCTGAGCCCATCACGCCCGCGCCGGATTCTGCTGCCCCGGCGATCCGCCGTGACGGCACCGTTCTGGGTTTCGATGTCGGCTCGCGACGGATCGGCGTGGCCATCGGCAGTGCCTTCGCAGCGCATGCGCGCGCGGTGGCCGTGGTCGATGTGCACGGCAACGGCCCGGACTGGACCGCGATCGAACGCCTGCTCAAGGAATGGAAGCCCGACGGCCTGGTGGTCGGCGACCCGCTGACCCTGGACGGCCAGGACCAGCCCAACCGCAAGCGCGCGCAGGGCTTCGCCCGCCAGCTGCGGGAGCGCTTCAAGCTGCCGGTGGTGATGATCGACGAGCGTTCCAGCTCGGTCGAGGCCGCACGCCGCTTCGCCGTCGAGCGCGCCGAAGGGCGCAAGCGCCGCCGTGATGCAGCTGCCCTCGATGCCGTCGCCGCAGCGGTGATCATCGATCGCTGGCTGTCGTCGCCGGACGACGCCACCCCCATTCCCTGACTGCCCGACACCGCCATGACCGCCCAGCAAATCGATGCCTCCGGACGCCTGCGCCACCTGCTGACCCTGGAGGGCCTGCCGCGCGAAACGCTGCTTCAGCTGCTCGACCGCGCAGGGCAGATCCGCGATGCCGCAGTCGGCCGCGTCGGCAACAAGCGCCAGGTGCTGGCCGGTTCGGCGGTGTGCACGCTGTTCTTCGAACCGTCCACGCGCACCCGCAGTTCGTTCCAGCTGGCCGCGCAGCGGCTGGGGGCGGACGTGCTGAATTTCGACGCCTCGACCTCCTCTACCCGCAAGGGTGAGACCGCCTGCGACACGCTTCGCAACCTGGAAGCGATGGGCGTGCGCGGCTTCGTGGTGCGCCACCCCGATGACGGCGCCGTGGCCGCACTGGCCGATGCGGCAGGCGAGGGCACCGCGCTGATCAATGCCGGTGACGGCCGCAGTTCGCACCCGACCCAGGGCCTGCTGGACATGCTGACCCTGCGCCAGGCCAAGGGCCCGGATTTCTCGAAGCTGAAAGTCGTGATCGTCGGCGACGTGAAGCACTCGCGCGTGGCCCGCACCGACCTGCATGCGCTGCGCACGCTGGGCGTGGGCGAGATCCGCGTGTGTGGCCCGCAGTCGCTGCTGCCGGACGACGAGACCCTGAAGGGCTGCGTGGTCGGCGATGATTTCGACGCGATGCTGGAAGGCGTCGATGCGCTGATGATGCTGCGCCTGCAGCGCGAGCGCATGGAAGAAGGCCTGGTGCCGTCGCTGGAGCAGTACCACGCGCAGTACGGCCTGACCAGCGAACGCCTGGCGCGCGCGGGCAAGGATGCCGCGGTGCTGCACCCGGGCCCGATCAACCGCGGCGTGGAAGTGACCGACGAGGTGGCCGACGGCTCGCAGTCGTGGGTGCTGCGCCAGGTCGCCAACGGCGTCGCCGTGCGCATGGCCGTGCTGGAAACCCTGCTGGGCTGACCACCCGGGTGAGGTAGGTGTCAACCTTGGTTGACACACTCACCGCCCGGTTCGTGCGCGCACTGTTTTGGTAGATGCCAACCTTGGTTGGCACTATCCACCGGTGCTAATGTCATCGGGCAGATCACATAGCGCCCCAAGCTCCCATTCGCACCATGCATGCGGATATTGCCCAAGCCGCGTCGTCAGCCCAGCCCTGATCGGATTTCCCATCAGGTACATCGCATGCCGGTGCAACGATTCGTCAGAGCGGATCGCATGATCGTGATAGCAGGCCTGCCAGAAGCGCCCGACTCGCCCCAGCAGCCGGTTTGCCTGCCGGGCTGTGCGCGACTTGAAACGCTTCATGACGGTTTCCAGCGTTCCCGCACGTAGTTCGACCAGCCAGTGGATGTGGTCGGGCATGACCACGTAGGCAATCGAGCGGGTGAAGCCCTCCTGATCCAGTCGCTGGAATTCGCGGACTGCCAAGGCGGCCGCTGCGGCGTCGGTGAAGAGCGGCGCGCGTTCATGGACGACGGTGGTGAGGATATAGCTGAGGCCGACGCTGGAGCGACGGCCGAGCAGGAGACGGGTGTTCTGCATGGAGGAAGCATGGACGGGCCTGCTTCCAGTGAACATCGGGGAATGGCTTGGTTTCAGGTAGGCCAGTGCCAACCAAGGTTGGCGACTACCAGAGCAGTCAACGCCAACCAAGGTTGGCGACTACCAGAGCAGTCAACGCCAACCAAGGTTGGCGACTACCAGAGCAGTCAATGCCAACCAAGGTTGGCAGCTACCAGAAGCTGCGGTTCAGCGCTTCTGCGCGAACAGCCATTCCCACATTGCCGGGTCGGCGTAGGTGGCGTCCCAGGCATTGTGGTTGCCTTCCGGGTATTCGGTGTAGCGCACGTCGCGTGCGGCGGCGCGCTGGAACGCGGCATGCAGTCTGCGGTCGTCGTCCGGCGGCACCACGTCATCCAGTGCGCCGTGGAAGATCCAGATCGGCGTGTACTGCAGGCGCTGGGCAATCACCGCGTACGGGTCCGCTTCGTGCGCGACCTGCTCGACGAACAGGGTCGGGCGTACCGCACGCGGGGCGAGCACCGCGCCGCACACGGGGACGATCGCGGCAAAGCGGCGTGGGTCATCCAATGCGATGTTCCAGCTGCCATAGCCGCCCATCGACATGCCGGTCAGGTATTGCCGCGCCGGGTCGGCGCCGAATTCGGCGATCGTCGCGTCCAGCGCGGCCACTGCCGCACGGTTGTTGCGGCCGCTCCATTCCTCGTGGCCCGGTACCTGCGGGAACACCACCAGGGCGGGGAAATCGGGATGCGCGCGCAGGTAAGGCCCCAGCCCGGCGTGGGTCTGCTTGACGCCATCGGCGCCGCGCTCGCCCGAGCCGTGCAGGAACAGGACGACCGGAAGGTGGGTGGGAGCGGCGGCCTGCACGCCGGCCGGAATGAACACCTGGTAGTACGCCGTTTGCCCGTCCACCTTCACCGCACGTGCTTCGAAGCGGCCACGCGCGCTGTCCGGCAGCGAAGTGCAACCGCTCATCATCAGAAGGGCCAGCAGTGGCAGCCAGCGCGACAGCAAACGGACCATGAGATTTTCCGAAGCGGCGAGATCGCCTGCATCGTAGTCCGCCGACGTCGGCCCGGCATCGTGCGCCGCGTCACTGCGGGCGCGGGAAGCTGGCGATGATCTCCAACTGCTCCTGTGCCTCGGTATTGCCTTCGGCGGCGGCGGCCTGCACCTGCGCAATGTCCGGGTGCAGGACCACCAGCAGTGGGTTCTCGCAGACCGGGCAGTCGTACTCGGTGGCGTCCTCGTCAAGTTCCATTTCCATGGCACGCGAGCTGCCCTTCCATTCGCAGGCCGGGCAGGTGTGCTGCTGGTCGCGCCAGCCGGGCTGGAAGTAGTTTTCGATTGTCGTTGCCATGGGGGGATCCAGTTGGGATCGGGTCAGAGCGCCGCGCAGCGGGGATCCGACCCGCGAGACGGTCAGTGCAGCAGCACCAGGGTGGCCAGGCCGAGGAAGGTGAAGAAGCCCATCGAATCGGTCACGGCGGTGAGGAAGATGCCGCTGGCCAGCGCCGGGTCGAAGCCGAAGCGCTTCAGCGTCAACGGCACCAGCACGCCGGCCAACGCAGCAAACAACAGGTTGCAGGTCAACGCGATGGCGATCACTGCCGACAACCCGGGCGAGTGGAACCAGGCGAGCACGATCAGGCCCAGCACCGAACCCAGCATCACGCCGTTCAACAGCGCGACCCGTACTTCCTTCCACAGCAGGGTGCGGGCGTTGGAGGCGCCCACCTGGCCCAGCGCCAGGCCGCGCACCATCAGTGCCAGCACCTGGGTACCGGCGTTGCCGCCGAGGCCGGCGACGATCGGCATCAGCACCGCCAGCGCCACCAGTTTGTCGATGGTGCCTTCGAAGTGGCCGACCACGCTGGAGGCCAGGAAGGCCGTGCACAGGTTCACCGACAGCCACATCAGGCGGCGGCGCATCGCGCGCCAGACCGGGCTGAACAGATCTTCGTCCTCGTCCAGACCGGCGGCGCCCAGCGCCTGGTGCTCGGCCTGGCCGCGGATGATGTCGACCACGTCATCGATGGTGATGCGACCGATCAGGATGTTGTTGTCATCCACCACTGGCGCGGAGATCCAGTCATGGTCGGAGAACTGGCGGGCGACTTCCTGGTCGCTCTCGCCGACGTCGATGGCTGGCTGCTCGTCGTCGATCAGGCGATTGATCGGGGTGGTGTCCTCGTGGGTCACCAGTGCCGCCAGCGACACGCGGCCGAGGTACTGATGGCGGCGGCTGACCACGAACAGGTGGTCGGTGTGGTCGGGCAGTTCACCGCGCAGGCGCAGGTAGCGCAGCACGACGTCGACATTGACGTCGGCGCGCACGGTCACCACGTCCGGATTCATCAGGCGACCGGCGCTGTCCTCGGGATAGGACAGGACCTGTTCCAGGCGCTCGCGGTTCTCGCGGTCCATCGACTTGAGGACTTCGTCGATGACCGTGTCCGGCAGGTCTTCGACCAGGTCGGCCAGATCGTCGATGTCCAGGTCTTCGACCGCGGCGATGATCTCGTCCGGGTCCATGTCCGCGAGCAGGCTTTCGCGCACGTCGTCGCCGACGTGGACCAGCACCTCGCCGTCGTCTTCCGGATCAACCAGTCCCCACACCACCTCGCGCTTGCCCGGCGGCAACGATTCGAGCAGGTTGCCGATCTCGGCCGGGGCCAGGGTGTTGACCAGGCGACGCACCGGGCCCAGCCGGCCGCTGTCCAGTGCATCGGACAGCATCCGCAGTTGGCGCGCAGTCTTGTCGTGGCGTACAGCTTCAGCCATCGCAGCTCCCGCGGGGATAAGAAAAGCCGCGATCCCGGCAAGGATGCGGCAACAGGGGTGTTCAGTGCGTCATTATCGCAAGGCGATGTTTCAACGCATAGCCGCCGGGTGGCGGGAGTGCCGGCCGCTGGCCGGCAACCTCTTGGTCTTCGATGGGTAGGCTGCCGGCCAGCGGCCGGCATTACCCTTGGCGCTCAGGGCGTATCCGCCACCAGCGCCAGCCAGCGTTCGATGGCGCGTCGGTCGCGCGCGGCCAGCAGCTTCGGCGCGCGCGCGCGCAGCGCACCCAGATCGGCTTCGCGTATCGCGCGGCGTACCTCCAGCAACGTACCCGGGTGCAGGCTGAACTCGCTCAGGCCCAGCGCCAGCAGCAGCGGGGTCATCCGGGCATCACCGGCCATCTCGCCGCAGACCGCCACCGGGATGCGGTGACGCGCGCCGGTCTCGATCACCATCTGCAGCAGCCGCAGCACGGCCGGGTGCAGCGGTGAATACAACTCGCCCAGCGCCTCGTTGTTGCGGTCGGCAGCCAGCAGGTACTGCACCAGATCGTTGGTGCCGATCGACAGGAAATCGACCAGGTCGATGAAGCTCTCCAGCGCCAGCGCAGCGGCGGGGACTTCGATCATCGCGCCCAGCGGTACGTGGTCGGACACCATGTGCCCTTCGCCGCGCAGCTGTTCGGTCAGTTTGAGCATGCGACGGCGCACGGCCAGCAGCTCCTCGCGGGTGCTGACCATCGGCACCAGTACGCGCAGCTTGCCGTATGCAGACGCGCGCAGGATCGCGCGCAGCTGGGTGTCGGCCACTTTCGGCCGTGCCAGCGACAGGCGCACCCCGCGCAGGCCGAGTGCAGGGTTCTCTTCGTTGCTCAGGGTCAGGCCGGTACGGTCGGCCTTGTCCGCGCCCAGGTCCAGCGTGCGTATGGTGACCGGCCGCCCGCTCATGCCCAGCGCGGCATCGCGGTAGGTCTGGAACTGCTCTTCTTCGTCCGGCAGCTCATTGCGCTGCAGGAACAGGAATTCGGTGCGGTACAGGCCGAGCCCCTGCGCGCCCAGTGCATGCGCCTGGGTCACGTCTTCCAGCGATTCGGCATTGGCCAGCAGGGCAATGTCGACCTGGTCGCGGGTACGGCTGGGCTTGCTGCGCAGGCGGCCGAGCTCGCGCTGCTCGCGCGCATGTTCCTTCAGCCGGACGCGGTAGTCCCGCAGGTTGTCGGCCTGCGGGTTGACGGTGATGCTGCCGTCGGCGCCATCGATGATCAGCACATCGCCATCGGCGATGCGGCTGAGCAGCTGCGGCACGTTGACGATCAGGGGCAGGTGCAGGCTGCGCGCCAGGATCGCGCTGTGCGACAGCGCGCTGCCGGCGGCCGTGACGATGCCGACTACGCCCTGTGCCTGCAGCTGCGCCAGCTCGGAGGGCGCGATGTTGTCACAGACCAGGATCTCGCCGGCCAGGCCTTTCACTGCCGACGGCCGTTCGGGTTGCAGGAAGGCGTGGATGCGCCCGATCACATGGTCGAGATCGTCCATGCGGCTCTTCAGATAGGCATCGTCCATGCCATCGAAGACCTTGGCCAGGCGGTCGCGCTGCAGGCGCAAGGCATAGCCGGCGCTGTACGGGCCACTGCGGATCAGCTCGTCCAGGCCGTACAGCAGCTCGGGGTCGTCCAGCAGCAGCGCGTGCAGGTCGAGGAACTCGCCCACTTCCTGGTTCAGGGCGCCATGCAGGCGCTGGCGCAGCTCGTGCATTTCCGTACGCGCGGCATCCAGCGCCCGGTGCAGGCGCGCCAGTTCGGCCTCGACCTGGTGGGCGGCCACGCGCTGCTCGGCCACCTCCAGCGCATGCGGCAGTCGCACGCGTGCCCGGCCCATCGCCGTTCCGCGCGCGGCGCCGTGGCCGGCCAGCAGCTGTACCGGCCGTTGGCCGGAAGGGACCTGGCTGGCGCGTGCGCGTGGCACGCTCAGCTGTCCTCGTCGAAACGGCGTTCGAACAGGCCGACCACCGCCTCCATCGCGGCGGCTTCGTCCTCGCCGTTGATCCGCACGGTGACCGGGGTGCCTTGGCCGGCGGCCAGCAGCATCACGCCCATGATGCTCTTGGCGTTGATCTCACGGCCTTTGGCGGCCATGGTCACGTTGCAGCGGAACGGCGCCAGGGTCTGCACCAGCTTGGCGGTGGCCCGGGCATGCAGGCCCAGGCGGTTGCTGACTGTGAGTTCTCGTTCAAGCATCGTCGACTATCGCTCCATTACGGGTACCCGCCGCGGCTGTGGCGGGCAGTTGATCCAGTCCCTGTTCCGGATAATTCATCACCCGCAGCAACATCGGCAGGCTCAGCGCCGACACCCGGCGAACCGGGGTCCCCAGCCGGGCCAGCTGCCCGGCAAGGTTGGCGGGGCTGGCGCCGTACAGGTCGGTCAGGATCAGCACACCATCACCCCCGTCAACCCGCCGCAGGGCGGCCGAGGCGAGCGGGAGCAGGGCGTCCAGGTCTGCGTCGAACGGTACTTCGAAAGCTTCGGTTTTCAGCGGCAACTGCCGCAGGAGCCGGGTCGCCACGTCAAGCAGGGCGGTCCCGACCCCGGGATGTGTTACGAGGAGAATGCCACAGGTCATTACTGCACGTTAACAGGTCAAGGTGAATTGGCGATAGCAGCAGGAGAGGGGCACTGTGTCCCGTATTCAGTGTTGCTCGCGCGGGAACCCTTTTTCGTTGGAAAAGAGCTCCGACTCCATCCTTTTTTCGATGCCTGACAGCGATTCATCCACGCATGGCGTGGATCTACCGTGTCGACCAAGGTCGACACCTACCAACAGCAGCACACACCGCCGTCCCGACAGATCGCGGGAATCTGTCGAAGGCGGGGCGGGTCAGCAAGCGGGGGCGTGAGCCGCATGGATGCGGCGACCGAGCTTACAGGGACGTACTTGCAGCGTCCCCCGCTTGCTGACCCGCCCCGCCACCCACGGAATGCCGCTTCTGCTGTTGCTGTTGCCGGCCAGCGGCCGGCACTACCGGCGGGTGCCGGGCGCAGCCCGGCCGACCCCCTCAATCCTGTTCGCGGTGGTACGTCGCCACGTCTTCCCAGCCCATTTCGCGGGCATGCCGGGCCAGACGCTCGGCCAGGAACACCGACCGGTGCTTGCCGCCGGTGCAGCCGAACGCCACGGTCACATAGCTGCGGGTGCCATCGCTCAGCTTCGGCAGCCAGGTATCGAGGAAGTCCATCAGCTGGGCCAGGTAGCGCTGCACGTCCGGCTGCGCTTCCAGGTAGTCGCGTACACCCGGTTCGCGACCGCTGAGCGCGCGCAGGTCCGGGTCCCAGTGCGGATTGGGCAGCACCCGCGCATCGAACACGAAGTCCGCCTCGGCCGGCACGCCGCGCTTGTAGGCGAACGATTCGAACAGCAGCGACAGGCCGGTGGCATGGTCCATCGTGAACTCGGTGATGATCCGCCGCCGCAGCTGATGCACGTTGAGGCTGCTGGTGTCGATCACCGCATCGGCCTCGCGGCGCAGCGGTGCGGTCAACTCGCGTTCGCGGGCGATGGCTTCAGGCAGCGACAGGCCCAGCTGGCTCAGCGGATGGCGGCGGCGGGTGTCGGCGTAGCGCTTGAGCAGCGTCTCGTCGCTGGCCTCGAAGAACAGCACCTTCACGTCCACGCCGGCGTCGGCCGCCAGCTGCCGCCAGTCGCCCAGCTGGCTCAGGTCGGCCTGGCCGCGAACGTCGATGCCTACGGCCAGACGCCGTGGTGCGCTGCCGTCGTGGTTGGTCAACAGGCTGCGCACGAAGTCGGGCAGCAGATTGATCGGCAGGTTGTCCGAGCAGTAGTAATCCTGGTCCTCGAAGGTCTTCAGGGCGACGGATTTACCCGAGCCGGACAGGCCGCTGACGATGATCAGGGTCGGGGCGGAGGGGGTGACGGTGCTCATGGACAGGCTCTTCGAAGGGCAGGGAAATCAGGGTGTTCGCCGTTCCAGCAGGTTGCTGTGGCGGGCGATGAACATGGCTGCCGGGTCGATGCCCTTGGTGCGCAGGATGTGCAGGCGGGTGGCCGCCTCGGTCAGCACGGCCAGGTTGCGGCCGGGCATCACCGGCAGGGTGATCAGCGGTACGTCCAGGTCCAGCACATGGCGGGTGCCCGAATCGCCGGTCAGGCGCTCGTAGCCATGGGGGGTGGGTTCGGTCATCGGCTTGGTCAGGTGGACGATCAGCCGAAGGTACTTGTTCTTCTTTACAGCCGTGTCGCCGAACATCTCGCGCACGTTCAACACGCCCAGGCCGCGCACTTCCAGCAGGTCCTGCAGCAGCTCCGGGCAGGTGCCATCGAGTACATCGGGTGCGATCTGGGTGAATTCGGGGGCATCGTCGGCCACCAGGCGATGGCCACGGCTGAGCAGTTCCAGCGCCAGTTCGCTCTTGCCGGATCCCGCTTCGCCGGTGATCAGCACGCCGATGGAATAGATCTCCATGAACACGCCATGCAGGATCACCCGCGGCGCCAGCGTCCGCGCCAGGTGGTAGGACAGGTGGTTGAGCAGTTCGTGGCCGCGCTTGGGCGACAGCCACAGCGGCGTGCCGGATTCGTCCGCGGCAGCGCGCAGGTCTTCCGGGCAGGCCTGGTTGCGGGTCAGCACCAGCGCCAGCGGGTGCGACTGCATGATCTTTTCGATGGTCTCCCAACGCTGGCGCGGTTCCAGCGCATCCAGCCAGGACAGTTCCTCGGTGCCCAGGATCTGCACCTTGTTGGGATAGATGGCATTGAGGTAGCCGGCCAGCGAGGGGCGCCGCGAGACCGTGTTGCCGGCCTCCAGCTCGCGCTTCTCGCCGGACTTGCCGGCAGCCCAGCGCAGTCCCAGCCGCTCGCGCTGCTGTTCGAACAGTTCACGGGCGGTGATGCTGGTATTCATGCGGCACTCGCAGGTGGGGTCATGCCCAGCGCCTCGCGCAGCGCCCGGGCATCGCCCGCTTCGCGCAGGGCCTGGCGGATGTCCGGCGCCGAGAACAGCTCGGCCAGCTCGGACAGCAGCATCAGGTGCTGGTGGGTGTAGTGGGCGGGGACGGCCATCGCGAACACCAGGTCCACCGGCTCCTCGCCACCGAAATCGACCGGGGTGGCCAACCGCAGCAGGGCGCCGCGGGGGCGGTCCAAGGTTGGCGCGCGGCCGTGGGGAATGGCGATGCCGTGGCCGATGGCGGTGCTGCCCAGCGCTTCGCGCTGGCACAGGTTCAGATAGATCTGTTCGGCGTTGGCCTGGCGGCAGGCCAGCAACCCGGCGGCGGCCTGCAGGACGCTGTCACGGTCGGTGGCCGTGCAGAGCTGGGTCTGCACGGCCGCCAGGAGGTCAGTCAGGGGCATGTCTGCGGGGAACGGTGGCGATCAGCCACCATTGTCGCCCACCGGCAGCGGTGCGTGCTGCTGTTTTTTCTCCTTGTGCTTGATCACCAGACGGTCAAGCTTGTCCGCAAGCAGGTCGATCGCGGCATACATGGTCTGGGCATTGGCCTCGGCGTGCAGGGTCTGGCCGGGAATGTTGAGGCTGGCGTCGACGTGGTGTTCGGTCTTCTGCAGCTTGAGGGTCACCCGCGCTTCGCAGTGCTGGTCGAAGTGCTTTCCGATCCGGGCCAGCTTCTCCTCAACATAGGACTGCAGGGCCGGGGTGACTTCGACATCTTTGCCAAACGTTTCGATGCGCATCGGGTTTCTCCTGTATTCGGATGTGCCAATGAACCTCTCCGCCGGGCGCGGCGGCGCGTCAAGCGATTCTGACCCTTTCGTGCGAGGCGGAAATGTTCATGGCCTCACGATACTTCGCCACGGTGCGTCGCGCTACTGGAATTCCCGACGATTTGAGCAGGTCAGCCAGCTTGGCGTCAGAAAGCGGCTTGCGCGGGTTCTCGTCGTCGATCAGGCGCCGGATCATCGCCTGGATGGCGGTGCTGGACGCCTCGCCACCGCTCTCGGTATCGATGCCCGAGGCGAAGAAGGCGCGCAGCGGCAGGGTGCCTCGCGGGGTACGCACGTGCTTGCGGGCGATCGCGCGCGAGACCGTGGATTCGTGCAGGCCGAGCTCGGCGGCGATCTCGCGCAGGGTCAGTGGACGCAGCGCCTGCTCGCCGAATTCGAGGAAGCCGGCCTGCTGCAGGATCAGGCTGCGCACGACGCGCAGCAGGGTGTCACCACGCTGCTGCAGCCCTTTCAGCAGCCAGCGCGCTTCCTGCAGCTGGGCACGCAGGTAGCCGGCATCGGCGTCGCCACAACGTCGGATCAGCTGTTCGTAGCCGCGGTGGATCACAACCTTCGGCCCGGCATGCGCGGCCAGCGCTGCGCGCCATACGCCGTTCTGCCGCCACACCACCACATCCGGCACCACGTAGGTGTCCTGCGACAGCGGCGCGATCTGCGTGCCCGGGCGCGGGTCCAGCGAGCGCAGCAGCGCCACGGCAGTCTCGACCTCGTCCAGCGGCAGCTTCAACTCATGGGCGAGCCCGGCGACGCCGCTGCGCGGCAAACGTTCCAGGGGTCCTGCGGCAATCTGTCGCGCCAGGAGCAGGCCGGGCGTGTCGCCGGCCAGCACATCCAGCTGCAGCAGCAGGCATTCGCCCAGCGTGCGTGCGGCCACACCCACCGGATCGAAGCGCTGGATGCGATGCAGCACGGCGAGGATCTCGTCATCGTCGGCGTGGATCGCCGGCAACAGGGTTTCAGCGATGGTGGCCAGCGGTTCGCGCAGGTAACCGTCGTCGTCCAGTGCATCGATCAGTGCGGCACCGATGCTGCGATCACGCGAGGACAGATGCGACAGATGCAGCTGCCACAGCAGATGGTCGGCCAGTGTTTCGGTTTCGGCTACGCGCTCGGCAGCGCTGCCATTGTCGTCGTCATCATCGAAGCTGCCACCGCTGCCGGTCGTCGTCCAGTCCAGTTCGGTCGGCGCCCAGTCGTCGCCCTCATCGCTGCGCTCTGCAGGCGCTTCGTTGTCGTTGCCATCGCTGCCTTCATTGGCGGCGCTGCTGTCGTTGCTGTCGGCCCAGTCCAGCAGTGGGTTGCTTTCCACTGCCTGCGCGATCTCCAGCTCCAGTTCGGTGGCCGACATCTGCAGCAGCTTGATCGCCTGCTGCAACTGGGGCGTGAGCACCAGTTGCTGTCCCAACGATGTCTGCAGCCGAGTCTTCATGCCTGTGCCGAAAGGAAGGAAAGGGCCCCGGCGACTGCTTCACAGCTTGAAGGAATCCCCGAGGTAGACGCGGCGTACATCGGCGTTGTCCAGGATCGCCTCCGGCGAACCCTGGGCCAGCACGCTGCCCTCGGCGAGGATATACGCGCGGTCGCAGATACCCAAGGTCTCGCGCACGTTGTGGTCGGTGATCAGCACGCCGATGCCACGCTGCTTGAGGTGGGTGACGATGCGCTGGATCTCGCCGACCGAAATCGGGTCGACACCGGCGAACGGTTCGTCGAGCAGGATCAGGCGCGGTTGTGCGGCCAGTGCGCGGGCGATCTCGCAGCGGCGGCGTTCGCCACCGGACAGGCTGGCGCCGAGCTGGTCGGCGACATGGCCCAGCTGCAGTTCGTCGAGCAGGCCGTTCAGTTCGCGCTCGCGGCCGGCCGAGTCCAGGTCCTCGCGCAGTTCCAGCACCAGGCGGATGTTGTCGGCCACGGTAAGCTTGCGAAACACCGACGGTTCCTGCGGCAGGTAGCCCACCCCCTGCTTGGCGCGGGTGTACATCGGGTCGCCGGTGATGTCCTTGCCGTCGAGCACGATGCTGCCGGCATCGGCGGCCACCAGACCGACGATCATGTAGAAACAGGTGGTCTTGCCGGCACCGTTGGGGCCGAGCAGGCCGACCACTTCACCCGCATCGAGGGTCAGCCCGAAGTCCTTGACCACTTCGCGCTGCTTGTACTTTTTGCGCAGGCCCTTGGCGACGAGCATTACTTCCTGCTCCCGGCCGGCTGTGCCGGCGTGGTGGCCTTGGGCTGTGCCGCAGGCGCGGCCGGGGTCTTGTTCTTCGGCGGGATGACGGTACGCACGCGGCTGCCGTCACCACCGGAGTTCATCTCGCCGGTGCGGGTGTTGTAGACCATGCGCTGGCCGGCATTGGTGCCGCGCGCGCTGGTGACCTTGTAGTTGCCGGTCAGGGTGATGATCTCGGTCTTGATGTCGTAGTCGATGCGATCAGCAAGCGCATCCATCCAGGTGCCGTCATCAAGCTGCTGCTTCATCTTGGCCTGCTTGCCGGTGAAGACCACGCGCACGGCCTCGCCGTCCTTGAGGTAGATCTCGGCCTCGGACGAACGCAGGTCCAGCGTGCCCTGGGTGATGATCACGCCCTGCGACAGAACGGTCTTGCCGTCGCCGGTGAGCATGCCGGACTGGGCGCCGGAATCGATGTGCATGTCTTCGTTGCGGTCGGTGGACTTGGCGAAGGCGGCGCTGGGGACAAGAAGACCGAGCGCGAGTACGGCGGCAAAGGGAATCTTCATCGGGGTCCGTTCTACCGGTGGGGGCCTGCCGGGCGGGCCGGGGGCGGAGGGTGGGGCTGCCGGCCCTGCGCCTGTCCGGAGACGTCGCGGGCTGGCGGCGGAATCAGCGTCTGGGCGTGTAACGGCCCTTGGACTGGCTGAGGAAATGATACGTGTTGTTCTTCGAATCCACTTCGAAGCCGACGCCGGACTGTTCCATGCCCGGGCGGGTCATGGTCACCAGGGCGTCGGTACGGGCGCGGTTCTCCTTCGGGAACACGTCCAGGTGGTCGGTGCGGAAGGTGGTCGGCACCACGCCCGGGCCCGCCGGGCTGTCGCCGGCAACCTTGCCGCGCAGCTTCATCTCGTCGCCCTTGGCGCTGAGCCAGCCGGTCTCGGCACGCAGCGTCCAGTGCTTGCCATCCTTGTCCGGCATCTCGAACAGCGGGGTGGCAATGTTGATGGTCTGGTCGCCGCGCTGGCGCTCCAGCCGCGGTGCGCGCAGGGTGGTCGATTCCTTGCCGTGCTCATCCAGGGCGACGATCTGGAAGTCATGCAGGATGTAATCCACACCGATTTCCTGGCCCCCCGTGGCTGGACCCTTGTCGCGGTTGCGCAGCGCCGCCCAGCTGCTCAGCAGGGCGGCCAGCAGCAGGCTGATGCCGAGCACGGTGCGCCAGTTCAAGGTGGGCAGGTTCATGCGCCAAACCTCGCCAGCACCGCATCCGCGCGGCCCTGGGCGGCCAGCAGGATGTCGCACAGCTCGCGCGCGGCGCCACGGCCACCCTCGGCGCGGGTCTGCCAATGCACGCGTTCGGCGATCCACGGATGGGCATTGGCCGGGGCCACCGCAAGGCCGACCGCACCCAGCGGCGCCAGATCGGGCAGGTCATCGCCCATGAACGCCACCTGTTCCAGGCCGATCCCGTGCTGCGCACACAGCGCCTGCACGCTGGCCAGCTTGTCGCCCACGGCGATCTGGGTGTCGATGCCGAGGTCGGCGCCGCGCTTGAGCGCGGACTGGCTGTTGCGCGCGGTGATCAGCACGGGGTGGATACCGTGCTGCTGCAGCAGTTTCAGGCCCAGGCCATCCTGCACGAAGTACGCCTTGCTCTCGTTGCCGTCCTTGTCGTAGTACAGCCGACCGTCGGTGAGGGTGCCGTCCACGTCGAAGCAGGCCAGGCGGATCTGGGCCGCAGCGGCATGCAGGTGGGCGGGGAAGGCGGGCAGGGGGGACCAGGGCATCAGGGCGGCAGGCTCGTTATGGGCGGGTGCGGCGTTACAGACTGAATGGGGTCTACGGACTGTCGGTTAAACCACCCGGGCCCGCAACAGGTCATGAATGTTCAGCGCGCCAACCGCGCGGCCCTGGCCATCAACCACGATCAGGCCGGTGATCTTGTGGGTCTCCATCAGGCGGGCGGCCTCGACCGCCAGCTGGTCGGCGCCGATGGTGCGCGGGTTGCGGGTCATCACGTCGGCGATCTTCGCCGTGCGCACATCCAGCGCGCTGTCCAGCGCACGGCGCAGGTCGCCGTCGGTGAACAGCCCGATCAGCACGCCGTCGGCGTCAACCACGGCGGTCATGCCCAGCCGCTTGCGGCTCATTTCCACCAGCGCCTCGCTGAGGCTGGCGTCGGCGCCCACGCTGGGCAGGTCGTCGCCGGTGTGCATGACGTCGGTGATGTGCAGCAGCAGGCGACGGCCGAGGCTGCCGGCCGGGTGCGAGCGGGCGAAGTCATCGGCGGTGAAGCCACGTGCATCGAGCAGGGCCACGGCCAGTGCATCGCCCATCGCCAGCGAGGCGGTGGTGCTGGAAGTGGGTGCCAGCGCCAGCGGGCAGGCCTCGGCCGGCACGCTCACGTCCAGATGGATGTCGGCGGCGGTGGCCAGGCTGGACTGCGGGCGGCCGGTCATGGAGATCAGCAGGTTGCCCTGGCGCTTGAGCACCGGCAGCAGCATCAGCACCTCGTCCGATTCGCCCGAGTAGGACAGGGCCAGCACGACGTCGTCCTCGGTGATCATGCCCAGGTCGCCGTGGCCGGCTTCACCGGGGTGCACGTAGAACGCCGGCGTACCGGTAGAGGCCAGGGTGGCGGCGATCTTGCGCGCGATATGCCCGGACTTGCCCATGCCGGTGGCAACCACCCGCCCGCGGCTGGCCAGGATCGCCTGGCAGGCCTGCTGGAAGGCCTCGCCGAGGCGGTCGGCCACGGCATCCAGGGCCTGCCGCTCGATCTCGAACACGCGGCGGCCACTGGCAACCAGGCCGGCAGGGTCGACGGAACGGGGGGGCAACAGGGATTCGGCCATGCGGACGCCACGCAGCGGAAGTAGAATGGACCCACATTTTATTAGGAAAGCCCGTTGGACGCCGACACCATCCGCAATCTGATCGAAACCGGCCTGCCCGGCGCCCGCGCCGACGTGCAGGGCGACGATGGCGTGCATTTCGAAGCGACCGTGGTCTGCGAGGCCTTTGCCGGCAAGATGCCGCTGGCCCGCCACCGCATGGTGTATGCCACCCTGGGCGACCTGATGGGCGGCGCGATCCACGCGCTGGCGCTGAAAACCGTGACCCCGGCCGAAGCCGGCTGAACCGCAGAAGATCCCGAATACATGGCCAAGATCGTTGTGACCGGCGGCGCTGCGCTGCACGGTGAAGTGAGCATCTCCGGCGCCAAGAACGCCGTCCTCCCCATTCTCTGCGCGACCCTGCTGGCCGATGAGCCGGTGGAGATCACCAACGTGCCGCACCTGCACGACGTGGTCACCACGGTGAAGCTGCTTGGCGAGCTGGGCGCCAAGGTCACCATCGACCAGGGCACGCTGTCGCGCGGCAGCGCGATCGTGGTCGACCCGCGTCCGGTCAACCAGCACGTCGCACCGTATGAGCTGGTCAAGACCATGCGCGCCTCGATCCTGGTGCTGGGCCCGCTGCTGGCCCGCTTCGGCGCCGCCGAAGTGTCGCTGCCGGGCGGCTGCGCGATCGGCTCGCGACCGGTCGACCAGCACATCAAGGGCCTGCAGGCGCTGGGCGCCGAGATCGTGGTCGAGAACGGCTTCATCAAGGCCAGCGCCAAGCGCCTGAAGGGTGGCCACTTCACCTTCGACATGGTCAGCGTCACCGGCACCGAGAACGTGCTGATGGGCGCGGTGCTGGCTGAAGGGACCACCGTCCTCGACAACTGCGCGATGGAACCGGAAGTGACCGACCTGGCGCACTGCCTGATCGCGTTGGGCGCGAAGATCGAAGGCCTGGGCACCGCCCGCCTGGTGATCGAGGGCGTCGAGCGCCTGTCCGGTGGCCGCCACGAAGTGCTGCCCGACCGCATCGAGACCGGCACCTTCCTGGTGGCCGCGGCGATGACCGGTGGCAAGGTCACCGTCAACCGTGCGCGCCCGAACACCATGGACGCGGTGCTGTCCAAGCTGGTCGAGGCCGGTGCGAAGATCGAGACCACCGACGACAGCATCACCCTGGACATGCAGGGCCGGCGGCCGAAGGCGGTCAACCTGACCACCGCGCCGTACCCGGCATTCCCGACCGACATGCAGGCGCAGTTCATGGCACTCAACTGCGTGGCTGACGGCGTGGGCGTGATCAACGAAACGATCTTCGAGAACCGTTTCATGCACGTCAACGAACTGCTGCGCCTGGGCGCGGACATCCAGGTTGAAGGCCACACCGCCATCGTGCGTGGCAGCGAGCACCTGAGCGGCGCACCGGTGATGGCGACCGACCTGCGAGCGTCGGCCTCGCTGATCCTGGCCGGCCTGATGGCCAGCGGCGATACCACCATCGACCGCATCTACCACCTTGATCGTGGCTACGAGAACATCGAAGAGAAGCTGTCTTCGCTCGGCGCCACCATCCGGCGCGTGCCATGATCCTGCGCGGCAAGTTCAGCCCGCGTCGCAAGGCGCTGCTGGCCCTGGTGCTGATCGTGCTGGCGTGGCTGGGCTATGCCTGGTACGCCAACATCGCCATCACCCAGGGCATCGAGCAGAAGGACATGGACTGGAACGGCGACGGCACGGTCTCGCGTGATGAAATCATCGAGTCGTTCTATGCGGTCGCGGTGAACGACAGCCAGGACGGCAACCGTCACTGCCGCACCTTTGTCTGGCGCAGCACCGGCGAGCAGATCCGCGTGGACTGCCGCACCGAGTTCAAGCCGGCGGCGGCCGAGGAAAAGAAGTAAAAAAAACGCCCGCGAAAGCGGGCGTTTTCTTTTCGCGGGGCCCGGGGTCGGAGCCCTTTCCATCGGAAAGGGCTCCGACCCCAGCCACACAACCGGGGTCAGAGCCCATCCCCGAGGGGATGGGATCCGACCCCGGCACTCAGTTCATCGCCTTGATGGTCAGGTCCAGCGCATCGCGGCCGCTCTCACGCTGCAGCATGCGCGCCGGCACCGGGAAGTCCGGCACGATCCAGGCGATCAGCTCCTTGTTGCCGTCGGCGCGCGAGACCTTGGTCGCCTCGTAACTCTTGCCGGCCACGGTGATCGATTCCTTGCCGATCACGCGGTAGGTCATGTTCTTGATCCGGCCTTCGTCCACCATGCGATAGGTCAGCGGCTTGCCGGCGGCCAGGTCACGGGCGATCGCCAGGTTGATCAGCAGCGCGTCCATGTCGCCTGCTTTCAGCGCGATGGGGCCCGCACGGTCCGGCTTGATGTCGCCGGTCCAGGTGGCCTGGTTGCTGGTCCAGTTGTAGTTGGCCTGCACGTTGCGCTTCTTCACCAGCAGCGCCGAACGGTCCTGGCTGCTGAGCGGACGCAGCTGGCCACGCACTTCCTCGAACACCGTGCTCTGGCTGAGGTCGGCCAGCTGGTTCTTCACCTGCAGGCTGTAGCGCCATTTGTTGCTGCCTTCGCTGGCCAGGGTCATGGTGCCGTTGGCCTGCATGCCCATGTAGCTGGCCAGGTAATCCGCCTTGAACGGTTCCAGCGCCATGGCCGGCAGGCTGGCCACGGTCAGGGCAGCGGCTGCGATCCAGGTGAGGGGGCGGGTCAGGGTATTCATGCTCAGACTCCTTGGTATTCGATCAGGCGCAGGTCGACGCGGTCTTCGCCGTCTTCGCGTTGCAGGATGCGCACCGGGGTGGGGACACCGTTGGCGATCCAGAGAATGGTTTCGTTTCTGCCACCGTTGGTCCGGTAGACCCGCAGCGCGTTGTAGGACAGGTCGCCGACCTCGACGTTCTCGGTCTGCGGCGCGGCCTGGTAGTCGTGTTCTCGGACCTTGCCCATGTCCACGTAGCGGTAATGCATGGTGGCGCCCGGACGCGCATCGCGCATGATCGCCAGATTGATCAGCAGCGCGCTCTGGTCGCCGGCCCGCAGCGGGATCGGCTGCGCGCGCTCCTTCTTGACGTCGCCGGTCCATTGCGCGGTGCCGGCCTGCCAGTTGTAAGTGCCCACGGCCTTCTTGCCCAGGAACAGGCCCTTGCGCACCGTGCTCTGGCTGAGCGGTGCGTAGACGCCACTGCGCTCCTCGAACACCGTGCTCTGCTCGATGTTCAGGCCGAGCACGCTGGCAAAGCCGCGGCGGCCGACCACCTGCATGTCCACGCGCCACTGGCTGCCGCCGGTGTGGGTGACCTGCATGCTGGCATCACCCGCTTCCTTGCCCTTGTAGAAGGCCTGGTAGGTGGCTGTGAACGGCTGCAGCGGCGGCGGCTCCCAGGCCAGTGCCGGCAACAGCGGCACACTGGGCTCGTTCGGTGGCAGCGCAGCGGGTGTGGGCGGCGGGGAAGCCGCAGGCGGCTGCGCCTGGCCCCAGCCCACAGCGGGAAGCACGGCAAGCGACAACAGCAGTGAAGTGGACAGCAGCGTCGTGGTCTTCATGGAGGACAGGAACCGCGGGAGGGAGCAGGATGCCAGCCCCGCAGTCAGCGGGGCGTGTGCAAGAGCGTTACCGGTTCAGGTTTCCGGCGGAATCTAGGGCCAAGGGGCTAAACAGGGGGTGACCGTCCAGCCAGGGCTGACCCTCCCGTTCAGCCAGGCGGCCTTCGCACAGCAGCTGCAGTGTGGCGATCAGCAGCGGATGCTCCACCGCAAGCACGCGTGCGGCCAGCGCCTGCGCGTCGTCGCCGGGCCGCACCGGCACGCGGGCCTGCGCCAGGACCGCGCCGGCATCCAGTTCGGGGACCACCAGGTGCACGCTGGCGCCATGCTCGGCGTCACCGGCCTGCAGCGCCCGCGCGTGGGTGTCCAGGCCCTTGTGCAGCGGCAGCAGCGACGGGTGGATGTTGACCAGGCGGCCATCGAAACGCTGCACGAAGGCCGGACCAAGGATGCGCATGTAGCCGGCACAGACGATCCAGTCCGGCTGTACCGCGGCAAGCGCATCGCCGAGCGCCTGCTCGTAGCTGGCGCGGTCGCTGAATTCCTTCGGTGCATGCGCCCAGCGCAGGCCGGCATCGACACGCAGCAGGGCCTCTGCGGCGGGGCGGTCGGAGAACACGCCGACCACCTCGGCCGGCAGGCGGCCGCTGCCGATCGCGTCGAGGATGGCCTGCAGGTTGCTGCCGCGGCCCGAGGCGAGCACAGCGATGCGGGTTGGGGCGGTCATTGCAGGGAACTCCGGCGGATCAGAGGCCAGGTCAGCAGGCTGCCGACGGTCGCCATCAGCATGTCGGCATGCGCATCCCACATGTCACCCTGCTGGCCGTTGTAGGCTTCGGCGGCATCCGGCGACAGCGCCAGCGCGATGGCCCATTCGAACCATTCGTAGACCAGGCTGGCACACATCACCGTCATCACCGCCAGGGTGAAGGCCTGGCCCAGGCGCAGCGCCGGCCACGCATGACGGGCCAGCTGCAGCAGTGCGGGGGTGAAGCAGACGCCGAACAGGAAGTGGATGAGGCGGTCGAAATGGTTGCGCTGCCAGCCGAAGGCCGCATTCGGCGACCAGCCGGTCAGCATCTGCGCCCAGGCGTCGTAGGGCACGTTGGAATACAGCCAGCGCGCCGCCACGCAGTGCAGGGCGATGAAGCCGCAGATGGCGATGAAGGCGCCGTTGCCCAGCCAGCCGCCGCGGCGGTCGACCCACAGCAGGGCGGCCAGACCGACCACGGTCAGCGTGCTGTGCAGGGCCTGCTCGATGGGCCACAGCGGGTGGATCCAGCTGATCGCGAACACCGCCAGTACGGCGGCGAAAGCCCACTTCTTCGGGCCCGGGAAGCGGCGGGTGGTGGGCGAAGCAGACGTCGGGAGGACAGGCGCGGACATGGGAAATCGATCAGGATAGGGCGCGGCGTCTGCCGGCAGGTTCAGGCACTGAGGTGATCACCGCGGTCGAACAGCGCAGCCATCTCCGGCTTGGACAGGAACACCCAGGCATAAGCGGCCAACGCCATGCCCAGTGGTCCAGCCAGCACGCCCAGCCACGCCGCGCGCTGGCACCAGGCCAGCCCGGTGCGATGTGACAGCTGGCGCGCGGTGTGCAGCTGCACGAACCCCAGCACGGCGGCCAGCACGGCGATGGACGCATAGACCGTGGCCAGCATCCAGGCATGCTCCAACCCGCGCGACTGGGCCACCCAGCCGCTGAGGCCGAGGAACGCCACCGCGGCGACCCAGTGGAAACCGGCCAGGGCGTAGAACAGCACTCTCAGTGTCTGCAGATGGCTGGTCAGCTGCAGCTGCGCCAGGGTCTGATGCGGCAGCGGCGGTGGATTGCCGGAGGCGGTCATGCGGTCGCGGCGGGAAGGTCGAAGGCGGCCTTGACCTGCGGGCGCAGCAGGGTGATCAGGCTGAACACCCCCAGCACCGTGCCGACCGGCGTGAACAGGCAGGCCAGGCCAGCCGCGATCAGGCACAGCAGATGGCGACGGCGGCGGGACAGGCAGCGGCCGGCATAGGCCACGAACGCGCCCAGCGTGATGCCACCGAACACGACGACGCAGCCGAGAACGGTGAACACCCAGCCCATCAGGCGCTGTTCCTCCAGCGAGGAGGGCTCGCCGCCGGACTTCATCGGCAGGCTGCCGGTCAACGCGGCGATGCCGATCACGATGTGCAGGATGAAGATCAGCGAGAACAGCACGATCAGGCCACCGACCACGTAGTGTGCGATGGCCAGCATGCGCAGGTGGTCGGCATCCTGCGCGCTGAACGGCGGTACCGTCGCCAGCGGCGGCGGCACGGGGGCGGGCGACAAAGGGGGCGTTGCGTCCATGCGGGGCTCCTGGGTTGCCGGCGTCAGCCGATGTGGACGCGTTCGGCGCCTTCGGCGGTGACCACCTGGCCGATGGTCCAGTGCTCCAGGCCCTGCGCCTTGACTGCATCGGAAACGGCAGCCACCTGGTCCGCTGCGACGATCAGCACGAAGCCGATGCCGCAGTTGAAGGTGCGCCACATCTCGCTGTCGGCCACCGCGCCTTCCTTCTGCAGCCACCGGAACACCGGCGGCAGGGTCCATGACGACGCCTGGATGTCCAGGCCGAGGCCGTCGGGCACTACGCGGATGATGTTCTCGGTCAGGCCGCCGCCGGTGATGTGGGCCATGCCATGGATGGCCTCGCCGTGCGACTTCAGCAGCGACAGGATCGGCTTCACATAGAGGCGGGTCGGTGCCATCAGCGCATCGACCAGCTTCACGCCGCCTTCCAGCTCCAGATCGGCCGGGCGACCGGCGCGGTCGTAGATGCGGCGCACCAGCGAGTAGCCGTTGGAGTGCGGGCCGGAGGAGGCGATGCCGATCAGCACGTCGCCGGCGGCCACGCTGGCGCCGTCCTTCAGCTCGCTCTTCTCCACCGCGGCGACCGTGAAGCCGGCCAGGTCGTATTCGCCGGGGGCGTACATGTCGGGCATTTCAGCGGTTTCGCCGCCGATCAGCGCACAGCCGGCCTCGGTGCAGCCGTTGGCGATGCCGCCCACGACCGCTGCGGCGGTGTCGATGTCCAGCTTGCCGGTGGCGAAGTAGTCCAGGAAGAACAGCGGTTCGGCGCCCTGCACCAGCACGTCGTTCACGCACATGGCGACCAGGTCGATGCCGATCGTATCGTGGCGGTTCAGCTGGTGGGCCAGCTTCAGCTTGGTGCCCACGCCGTCGGTACCCGACACCAGCACCGGCTCGCGGTACTTGTTGGACAGGTCGAACAGGGCACCGAAGCCACCCAGGCCGCCCATCACTTCCGGGCGGAAGCTGCGCTTGACCAGGGGCTTGATCCGCTCGACCAGCGCATTGCCGGCGTCGATGTCGACCCCCGCGTCACGGTAGGTGAGGGGGGAGGGGGCGGAAGACGGGGTGTTGGTCACGGGCGTCGGCGCTGGCAGGGGTTGAACGGGCGATTTTAACAGGCCGCATTGGCGCAAAGGCCGTATTCGGGCAACAATTCCCCCGGATACGTCGAGCCAATGGATGTCCTGATGCGCCGCAGCCTGATTCTGACCCTGCTCCTTGCGCTGAGCCTGCCGGTGGCCACGATGGCCCAGAGCGGCCTTCGCACCGAGGGTGATGTCGCCACCGCCAGTGGCGCGTACGAGGCCGAAGTGCCCGTCAACAGCCAAGCCGAGGCCGATCGCAACGGCGCCCTGGCCCGCGCCCTGAGCGTGGTACTGGGCAAGCTGTCCGGCGACCGCAGCGTGATGTCCCGCCCCGGCGTGGTGCAGGCGCTGCGCAACGCCAAGGACTACGTGGCCAGCTACGACTACAAGCAGGACCAGAGCGTGGGCGCCAGTGGCGCCCCCAGCTTCCGTACCCTGCTGGTGGCCCGCTTCCGCGAGGATGATGTCGACTCGCTGGTGTCGGCGCTGGGCCTGCCGCTGTGGCCGCAGCCGCGACCGAAGCCGGTGCTGTGGCTGGCCGTCGACGATGGCAGTGGCCCGCGCCTGGTCAGCGTGCAGCAGGCCAACGCCGCCCGGCCGTTGCTGAACCGCGCCATCGAGCGCGGCTACAAGCTGGGCCTGCCCAGTGGTGGCGCCGCCGAACAGGCGCTGGCGGGTGCGATCTGGCGCCAGGACAGTGCCGCCGTGGCCCGTGCCTCCTCGCGCTACTCGCCGCCGATGCAGCTGATCGGCAAGTTGTACCGCGCCAATGGCGGCTGGCAGGCGGACTGGGTGTTCGTCGACAACGGCCGTGAACTGAACAAGTGGACCAGCAAGGACGCCAACGCCATGCGCGCGATGGCGGCCGGTGCCGACGGCGCCGCCGATGCGCTGGTCAAACGCTATGCCAAGGCCGGCGCCGCCGTCGGTCAGGCCGGGACCTACCGTGTGGTGGTCACCGGCATCAACAGCGCCGACGACTACCTGCGTCTGGCCGCCGGCCTGCGCGAGGTGCCGGTGGTGCGCAATGTCACCCCCCTGCATGCCTCGGCTGGCCAGCTGGAGCTGAACCTGGAGATGACCACCGGCCTGGCCGGCTTCAACCGCATGCTGGGCGACAACGGCGTGCTGGCGCCGAGCGCTCCGCTGCCGGCCCTGCCCGCTCCGATCGACGACACCACCGGTACCCCGGTGGCCGCCCCGGTCAGCAACGAGTACCGCCTGCGATGACTCTGACCCCGGAAGCGGAAATCGCGCAGTTCCTGCGCCGCCTGAAATACATCCTGTTCGCCGGCCTGATCGGCTGGGTGGTGTGGCTGCTGGCGCCGATCCTGACCCCGTTCGTGCTGGCGCTGGCGCTGGCCTGGCTGGGTGACCCGCTGGTGGACCGCATCGAGGCCACCGGCCGCTCGCGCATGACCGGCGTAGTGCTGGTGTTTGCGGCGATGGTGCTGGTGATCGTGGCGCTGCTGCTGGTGCTGGTACCGATGATCGAGCGCCAGATCACCACCCTGATCGCGGTTGCCCCGCAGGCACAGGCGTGGCTGATGGAGAAGGGGATTCCCTGGTTCGAGCAGAAAACCGGCCTGGAAGTGATGCAGTGGCTGGACCCGGACCGCCTGATCGAATGGGTGCGCAGCCACTGGCAGCAGGCCGGCGGCTTCGCCACCACGTTCATGGGCTACGTATCGCGCTCCGGCTTCGCGATGGTGACCTGGGTGGTCAACATCCTGTTGCTGCCGATCCTGGCGTTCTACTTCCTGCGTGATTGGGACAAGCTGGTCGAGCGCGTGGCGTCGGTGATTCCGCGCAACCACATTGGCACCATCAGCGCGTTGGCGCGTGAGTCCAACGAGGTGCTGGGTGCGTTCATCCGCGGCCAGTTCCTGGTGATGCTGGCACTGGGCGTGATCTATGCCGGCGGCCTGTCGCTGGTCGGCCTCAAGCTGGGCCTGCTGATCGGCCTGATTGCCGGTCTGATCAGTTTCATCCCGTACCTGGGCGCGACCACCGGCGTGCTGATGGCGGTGATCGCCGCGCTGGTGCAGGCACAGGGCTTCGACCTGAAGCTGCTGATCCTGGTCGGCGTGGTGTTCACCGTGGGCCAGCTGCTGGAGAGCTACGTACTGACCCCGCGCATCGTCGGCGACAAGATCGGCCTGCACCCGGTGGCGGTGATCTTCGCGGTGATGGCCGGCGGCCAGCTGTTCGGCTTCCTCGGCATGCTGCTGGCGCTGCCGGTGGCGGCGGTGACCAACGTGCTGCTGCGCTACGCGCACCAGCGTTACCGCCAGAGCGAGCTGTACGTGGGCGAGAAGCCGGCAATCGTGCTTGACGGCGTGGTCGATGCGCCCCATATCATCGTTCCGAACGAAAAAGGCCCCGACCTGAAGTGATGGGTGTGCCGCAACTGCCGCTGGCCCTGCATTACCCGCGGGACCAGCGCCTGGAGACCTTCATCGGCGCGCCGGATGGCGCGCTGGCGCAGCTGCGCGCGATCGCGGTGGGTGCCAGCCACGATTGGGTCTACCTGGAAGGTGCGGCGGGCACGGGCAAGACCCACCAGGCGCTGGCGATGTGTTCCAGCGCCGAGCAGGCAGGGCGCCTGCCGACCTATGTGCCGCTGGCCAGTGCCGCCGGCCGCGTGCGTGCGGCGCTGGATGGGCTGGAGGCGCGTGAGCTGGTGGCGCTGGACGGCCTGGACGAGGTTGCCGGCAACCGCGACGACGAGATCGCGCTGTTCGATTTCCACAACCGCGCGCGCGCTGCAGGCGTGACCGTGCTGTACACGGCGCAGAAGGCCCCGGAAGCGCTGGGCCTGGTGCTGCCGGACCTGCGTTCACGGCTGGGCCAGTGCGTGCGCGTGCTGCTGCAGCCGCTGGATGAGGAGGGGCGGGCAGCGGTGCTGCGCGAACGCGCGCTGCGACGCGGCCTGGCGATCGACGAGGCATCCATCGAGTGGCTGCTGTCGCATACCGGGCGCGAACTGGGTGGGTTGATCACGCTGCTGGACTGGCTGGACCGCGAGTCGCTGGCGGCGAAGCGGCGGATCACCGTGCCGTTCCTGCGCCAGGTGCTGGAAGAAGGCCGGCCCCGCTACTGAGGGTGGGGTTTGTTTGCAGGGCTGCGCCCTGCACCCGCGGTAGTGCCGGCCGCTGGCCGGCAACTTCAACAGCAACGTCCAAAAGCTGGCTTCCTGAGGGGAGGCGGGGTGGGTCAGGTTGCGGGGGACGGCGCAAGTACGTCCATGTAGCCTCGATCGCGCCATCCATGGCGCTCACGCCCCCGCAACCTGAGCCACCCCGCCTTCGACAGGTTCCCGCGATCTGCGGGGACTGCGTACTGCACTGCTGACTGCTGACTGCTGACTGCTGACTGCTGTTGGTGGGTGTCGACCTTGGTCGACACGTGTCTTGCTTGTGGTGGGTGACGACCGTTGGTCGTCACCAGAGCAAGCGCAGCGAAGCGACCCGCTTTTGCTTTTCTTTCTTTCTTCCGTGGCTGGACGCCCACGGAAACTGTCAGAGGCTGGTCGGGTGGGCCATGCAGGGGCGTTGGCGCCATGGATGGCGCCATCGAGCTTACAGGGACGTACTTGCAGCGTCCCCTGCATGGCCCACCCGCCCGGCCAAGCACGGCTTTTGATCTGAGCGACCAGCCACGAGGGGCTCAGCCGTTCGCCGCCAACTCAGCATCCAGCGCACGCAGGCGATCCACGGTGCCGACATCGGTCCAGCGCCCGCGATGGTGCTGCCCGGTCATCAACCCCTGCGCCATGAAATGCTTCTGCAGCGGCACCACCGAGAACTTCGGCGGCAGCCGCTCGCTGCCCGGCGCCTCGCCGATCACCGTGCGCCAGTCGGCCACGATCGAAGGACGGTACACGCCGATGCCGGCATAGGTCAGGCAGGGGCCTTCGCGATCGTGGTGCAGCACCCCCTGCGTATCGAGGCGGTAGTCACCGTGCGGGTGCTGAACCGGATTGTCGACCAGCACCAGGTGCGCCTGGCCCCGCGGCTCGCGCGGCAGCGTGGCGAAATCGAAATCGGTCCAGATGTCGCCGTTCACCACCAGGAACGGGGCATCGCCCAGCACCGGCAGGGCGTTGAGGATGCCACCGCCGGTCTCCAGCGGGGTCGCTCCTTCGTACAGGAAATGCAGGTGCAGGCCCCATTGGCTGCCATCGCCCAGCGTCGCCGGGAACTGTTCGGCCAGCCATGCGGTGTTGACCACCACCTCGCGCACGCCGAGTGCGGCCAGGCGTTCCAGGTGCCAGACGATCAACGGCTTGCCAGCCACTTCCAGCAGCGGCTTGGGCGTGTGCAGGGTCAGCGGGCGCATGCGCTCGCCGAGGCCGGCGGCAAAGACCAGCGCCTTCATCGGGCCACGCGCATCGGTGCACCCAGCTCGGCCAGCGCCGGCTTGATGCGCTCGTCCAGCAGCTGCTGCAGCGGTGCCAGTTCCCGATAGCGCGGCAGCACTTCATCCAGATAGGTGATGAAGCGCGGTGCGTCGTCGAGGTAATGGCCCTTGTTGTCGCGGTAACGCAGCCGGCAGAACAGGCCCAGGATCTTCACGTGGCGCTGGATGCCCATCCAGTCGGCATCGCGCAGGAAGGTGGCGCGGTCGGGCACCGGCAGACCGGCGTCGCGGGCGCGCTCGTGATACTGCGCCAGCCACTCGTCCACACGCTCCAGCGGCCAGCTAAGGAACGCGTCCTTGAACAGGCTCATCGCGTCGTAGGCGATCGGGCCGCGCACCAGGTCCTGGAAATCCAGCACTGCGGGACCATTTTCGACCGGCATCAGATTGCGCGGCATGTAATCGCGGTGGGTCATCAGCTGGGCCTGGCCCAGCGCGTTGTCCATCAAGCGGCGGTGTACCAGCTGCAGCCCTTCGATCTCGCCGCAGTCCAGCTCCAGGTTCAGGTGGCGCTGCAGGAACCATTCGTCGAACAGGCCGGCATCGCGCTGCAGCAGCGCCTCGCCAAACTGGCCGAAGTCGGCCGGCACCGGGATCGCCTGCAGGCGCAGCAGCTGTTCGATCGAGCGGCCGAACCACTCATCGGCATTGCGCTCGTCGAGGATCCTGGCCAGGGTCGGGCCGCCGAGATCTTCCAGCAGCAGGAAGCCGGCATCCAGATCCTGCGCCAGCAGCATGGGCACGCGCAGGCCGTTGTCGTGCAGCAGGCCGCGCATGCGCAGCCACGGCCGCGGATCTTCCAGCCCCGGCGGGGCATCCATCACGATGTGGCTGCCGCGCGTGCTGGTGGTGCGCCAGTAGCTGCGCATGCCGGCATCGACCGAGGCGCGTTCGACCACCGCGTTGGCATCATCGAGCTGGGTACGGGCCCACTGCAGGCGCTGCGCGCTGCGCTGGGGATCGGAGGCGGGTTCGGTCATGCAGGCATATCCGGGCGCGCCGGGCGCGCCAACGTCGGGAACAGGAAGGGAAGGAGGGACGGGGTCAGCGACGGCCGCTGAACAGGCGCAGCACGGCCAGCACGGCCACCGCACCCACTACCGCACCGAGGAAACCGGCCGGCTCACCGGGGGCGTACCAGCCCATGTACTGGCCGAACCAGCCGGCCACCAGGGCGCCAAGGATGCCCAGCACGATGGTCAGCAGGCAGCCCATGCGGTTGTTGCCGGGCATGAAGAAACGCCCGAGCAGGCCGACGAAGAAGCCGACCAGGATGATGTAGAGCCAGCTGCTGCTGCCGAACAGACCATTCATGCGAGCGATTTCCGCCAAGGGTGGACGCAGCCTAGCAAGGCCAGGCTGCGTCCGTCACGGGTGCCGGATCAGCAGCAGCCGTGGTCGCCGTGGCGGGTGCCGCTGTCGGCAGCCACCGGCGAACCGCTGGTCTCGCCGCGCAGGCTGGCCGCGTAGTGCTCGCTGATCACCTTGGACACGCAGGCGGTGACCTTCTTGCCCATCGGGATGTGCAGGAACTCGTTCGGGCCGTGCGCATTGGAGTGCGGGCCGAGCACGCCGGTGATCATGAACTGCGCGCCCGGGAACTTCTCGCCCAGCATGCCCATGAACGGGATCGAGCCGCCTTCGCCCATGTACATCGCCGGCTTGCCGAAGAAGGCCTGGCTGGCGTCGTCGATGGCCTGGGTCAGCCACGGCGCCATGGCCGGGGCGTTCCAGCCGGTGGAGGCCTTTTCCAGGTCCAGGGTGACCTGCGCGCCGTTCGGCGGGTCGCGCAGCAGCGCTTCCTTCAGCAGCTCGCCGCAGGTCTTGCCATCGGCCGTCGGCGGCAGGCGCAGCGACAGCTTCACCGAGGTCTGTGGGCGCAGCACGTTGCCGGCCGATTCCAGCGGCGGCATGCCACCGACGCCGGTGACCGACAGCGCCGGGCGCCAGGTGCGGTTGAGCACCAGCTCGGTGAGGTCCTCGTTCATCGGGCGCAGGCCGTCGACCATCGGGAACTTCTCGAAGATCTCGGTATCCACCACTTCGGCGGCGCGCTTGGCCTGTTCCAGGCGTTCGGCCGGGATCTCGACGTTCATGCCGTCGATCAGGATGCGGCCGGTCTCCTGGTCCTCGATGCGCGAAAGGATCTGGCGCAGCAGGCGGAAGCTGGACGGGATCACGCCGGAGGCATCGCCGGAATGCACGCCTTCGTTGAGCACCTTCACGGTGAAATTGCCGCCGGTCAGGCCGCGCAGCGAGGTGGTGCACCACAACTGGTCGTAGTTGGCGCAGCCCGAATCCAGGCAGACCACCAGCGACGGCTTACCGATGCGGTCGGCGAGGTGGTCGACGTAGGCTGGCAGGTCGTAGCTGCCCGACTCTTCACAGGCTTCGATCAGCACCACGCAGCGCGCGTGCGGCAGGCCCTGGGCCTGCAACGCCAGCACGGCGGCCAGCGAGCCGAAGATGGCGTAGCCGTCATCGGCGCCGCCGCGGCCATACAGCTTGTCGCCGCGCAGGACCGGGGTCCACGGGCCGAGGTCGTCGTCCCATCCGGTCATTTCCGGCTGCTTGTCCAGGTGGCCGTAGAGCAGGATGGTGTCGTCGCCGGTCTCGGCGCCGGTGGCCGGAATTTCCAGGAAGATCAGCGGGGTACGGCCTTCCAGGCGCACCACTTCAACCTTCAGGCCGGGCAGCTGCTGGGCCCTGGCCCAGTTCTCCATCAGCGTGACCGCCTGTTCCATGTAGCCGTTCTGCACCCAATTGGCGTCGAACATCGGCGACTTGTTGGGAATGCGGATGTAGTCGACCAACTGCGGGACGATCTCGCTGTCCCACTTGTCATTGACGAATTGGCCGAGCTTGGCGCTGTCCATCTGAAACTCCGGTTGCATGGGCTGATCCGGCCATTCTACGCCTGTGCCACGGGTAGGGTTTTTCCTACATCACGTCGGGTATTTGGCTGGCTTACGGAAATCCGGGAAACCGATAGGCTGTGTGCATGTGGTGACGGACACTGTTCCTACCGACGGGATTGCCGGTCGGGGCGGCCAGAATCACAAGGAGATACACGTTGTGCCTTGGTTTGTCGTGTTGAGGGCACTGGTGCTGGTCATGGGGATCGCTGGGGCGCATGCCGCCGAACCGATCGACATCAACCGCGCCGATGCCCAGGCGCTGCAGCAGGGATTGACGATGGTCGGAGCCGCCAAGGCCGAGGCGATCGTCGAGCACCGGCGCAGACACGGCCCGTTTCATCGCGTCGAGGACCTGACGCAGGTGAAGGGGATAGGGAAAGCAATCGTCGAACGGAATCGACAGCGGATCACCGTAGGCAACAGGTTGTTGCCGGCGGATCCGGTACCCGGATCGGTACCGGTGCGAACCGTACCGAGGCGCTGACAGCAGGAATCGTCGGAACCGGCAGGAAGCTGGTTCAGCGGTCACGGACAGGACGGCCGTGACCACCGACCGCCGCAGGACGCGGCACCAATCACCAGGATGGTGGCATCACAGACCTGTGGAAGGGGCTGAGATACAAGCAGGACAGACGCGGCCGCGTGCAGGATGCAACGCTACCCCCACAGCGCAGGATGCGAGGGGGCGGCAGCAGGCCGACAAGGACGTAACGATTGCCCGGTACGACACATGGCTGTGTCGCCGGGCAGTTTCATTTCCGGCGCCTGGTTTTGCCGCGGCCACCACGGGCCGATGGTGTACGGTGGCCGCACCGCATGGAAAGGACCCCCGCTGGATGCTCCCGCTCCGCCCCACCACCCTGATGCTCGCCCTTGCACTGGCCCTGCCGCTGCTGGCCCATGCCGCTGCGCCGACAGCGGCTGGCAAGCCCACGGCTGCCGCAGCCAGCAGCGCTGAAGTGCGCGGGCCGACCGACCTCAAGCCGGGCGAATACCTCTGGCATCCGGAAATTTCGCCGACCGGCCCGATCGTGCTGGTGGTCAGCCTCGATGAGCAGCGCGCCTACGTCTACCGCAACGGCATTGCCATCGGCCTGACCACGATCAGCTCGGGCAAGGCCGGGCACGAGACGCCAACCGGCGTGTTCACCATCCTGCAGAAGGACAAGGACCACAGGTCCAACCTCTACAACAGCGCGCCGATGCCGTACATGCAGCGGCTGACCTGGGACGGCATCGCCCTGCATGGCGGCAGCCTGCCCGGGCATCCCGCCTCGCACGGCTGCGTGCGCCTGCCGCAGGCCTTCGCGCAGAAGCTGTTCAGCGAAACCCAGCGCGGCGATACCGTGGTCGTGGCCGATGCCAAGAGCTCACCGATGACCCTGGCTTATCCGTCGGTGCTGGCGCCGGTGAACGCGCGCGGCCAGGCGCTGCCGGAGGCCGAGGGCGGAGCCCCGGCACAGGCCTGGTGGGACGACAGCGCGGCGCCGGCCGGGCAGGTCGGCATCCTGGTCAGCCTGCACGACCAGCGCCTGTACGTGCTGCGCGATGGCGTGATGATCGGCGAATCGCCGCTGAAGGCTGACGCCCTGCCGGCGTTCCAGGGCACCACGCTGTTCGTGATGGGGCAGGGTTACAGCGACACCCCCAGCCCGCTGGACGTGAACCAGCGCCTGCACCAGTGGACGGCCTACCCGTTGCTGGGCCAGGACCGTGCCCAGGCCACGCCGGACCTGCTGGCCACGCCCTCGCTGCCGATGGCGCTGCCGCCCGATTTCGCCCGCCAGCTGTACCAGGTGCTGGTGCCGGGCACGACCCTGCTGGTGACCTCGCTGCCGGCGGTCCGCCCAAGCCCGGCTGAATCCGGAATGCAGCCGGTCTTGGAATCCGAGCCGCCAGGGTCCACCCTCAAGGGCAACTGAGTACCCTCGTTGTGCCCATGACTGCATCCCGCCTGTGCCGGCTGGCCGCGTTCGGCCTGCTGGCGACCTCGGCCAGCGCCCCGGCGCTGGCACAGACGCCCGCCCTTGCCACCAGCGCCGATGATCTGGCTGCCCTGCTGTCGCGCAGTGCGCCCAAGGCCGACCGCCACGTGTTGCAGCTGGCGGCGCACGCCATGCGCTGTGCGCTGCAGCGGCCGGAACTGGGCATCAATGGTGATCGCCTCAGCGTGATCGACTATTCGCGCCCGTCCACCGAGCCGCGCCTGTGGGTGTTCGACCTGGCCCACCAGCGCCTGCTGTTCGAGGAGTGGGTGGCGCATGGCCGCAACAGTGGCGAGAACCGCACCGAGCACTTCTCCAACCGCGATGGCAGCTTCATGTCCAGCCTCGGCGCGTTCACTGCGCAGGAGACCTACATGGGCGGCAATGGGTATTCGCTGCGCCTGGCGGGGTTGGAACCGGGCTTCAACGACAAGGCGCGGGAACGGGCCATCGTCATCCACGGCGCGCCGTACGTGAATCCGGCCACCGCACAGCTGCAGGGGCGGCTGGGCCGCAGCCTGGGTTGCCCGGCGGTGCGCCTGTCGGTGGCCAGGCCGCTGATCGATGCGTTGCGTGGCGGCACGATGGTGTTTGCTTACTACCCCGACCAGGATTGGCTGAAGCACTCGCAGCTGCTGGCCGGCGGGTGCGGTGGCCAGGGCACGCTCGCCACGCGGTGATGCACGACGGCGCGCGGCATGATGCAATGCGCCGATGAACATCGACTCCCTGCTGCACACTCCGAGCCAGGTGATCTCCAGCCTGGACTACCGCCGCGAACGTTGGCGCAACGGCCTGGGCTGGACCCGCGAGATCCTGCGCCTGCCCGCGCAGGGGGATGACTGGGCGCTGCGCCTGTCGGTGGCCGAAATCGAACAGGATGCCGCGTTCTCTGCCTTCCCCGGCGTGGAGCGTGAACTGGTGTTGCTGCAGGGCAATGGCGTGCGTCTGCGCTTCGACGATGGACGCGTGGCGGAAGTGCTGCCGCCACACGGACGAGTGCGGTTTGCTGGTGAGGAGACACTGCACGGGGAACTGGTCGATGGCACCACCCACGACTTCAACCTGATGTGGAAGCGCGAGCTGCTGCAGGCCGAACTGCTGCACCGGCCGCTGGTGGGCGCGATGTTCTTCTTCTGCGAACCGGGCGTGGCCTGGGCGCTGCATATGCTGGCCGGTCAGGCGGAGTTTGGTGCCGACAGCGGGCTGCCGGCGTTGCAGGCGGGCGATACCGCATGGTTGGCGGCCGGCGAACGTCAGCGGCACGCATTGCAGGGCGGTGGCGAGTTGCTGGCGATACGGGTCAGTGCAGCAGCGGGATGATTCCTGGGCGCCGGTGGGCGCCATCCACGCATGGCGTGGCTGCGGCCGCCGATGCCGCGTCATGGTGCGAACCAAGGTTCGCACCCACCAGAAGCGGTTCGCACCCACCAGAACGCGGTTCGCACCCACAAGAGGGCGGTTCGCGGGCGTCGGTGCGTTCAGTAGATCCACGCCATGCGTGGATGGGGCAACCTCAATACACATCGCGCCGGTAACGACCGGCCAGCAACAGCGCTTCCTTGCCCGCAGTACCCAACACCTGCTCGATCACCGCATCCACCGCCGGGGCCATGCCCTGCAGGCTGCCGCAGACCAGGATCGTCGTGCCTTCATCCACCCACTGCCGCAGCGTTGCCGCTTCGGCCAGCAGCCGGTCCTGCACATAGCGATGCGCGCCGCCATCTCGGCTGAACACCGCATCCAGCCGCGCCAGCGTGCCGTCGGCCAGCATCGCCTGCAGTTCTTCACCGAAGTGGAAGTCGTGCGCGGCGGTGCGCTCGCCAAACAGCAGCCAGGTGCGGCGCGCGCCCTGCAGGGCACGTTCGTGCAGATGCGCGCGCAGGCCGGCGATGCCGGTGCCGTTGCCGATCAGCAGCAGCGGCACATCGGCGGGCACGCCATGGAAATTGTCGTTGCGGCGCAGACGCAGCTGCACCGGTTCGTCGATGGCCGCGTGGTCGCACAGCCAGCCACTGCCGATGCCCGGTGTTCCATCGGCGCGCAGTTGGCGGCGCAGCAGCAGCTCCACCGCACCGTCGGCCATCACCGAGGCGATCGAGTACTCGCGGTGCGGCAGCGGCTGCAGGGTCGCCAGCAACGCAGGCAGATCACCCGGGGGAACCAATGAGGGCAGGTGCGAGCGCGCGACGCGTGCCAGCAACGTCTGTCCGTCATCCAGCACGATGTCCGCGTCAAAGCGTTGTGTGTCCAGCCAGGCACGCACGGTGTGCGATGCGTGCTGTGGGCCGATCTCGGCGATGTCACCGGCTTGCCATTGCGCATCTGCATCGGCTGGGGGTTGCAGGCGCAACCAATGCACGGGGCCGCCGGGGCTGCCCGGGTTCAGATGCTCGCGTTGCAGCAGCGTCCACGGCTGGTACTCGGCCGGACTCCAGTCGGGCAGTTCGCTGGCGTTACCGCCGAGTTGTCCCAGCAACTGCTGCCAATGACGCAGCGCCGCCGGATCGGCGTTGTCGACTTCGATTGCATCGAACAGTGGATGCGCGCCGTGCTGGCGCAGCCATTGGTCGAGCTGGTGACCGAATCCGCAGAAGTGGCCATAGCTGCGGTCGCCCAGTGCGAGCACGCCGTAGTGCAGATGCTGCAGCGAGGGCGGCGTGGCCATTACCCCGCGCAGGAACGGCAGGGCGTGGTCGGGCGGATCCCCTTCGCCGGTGGTGCTGGCGATGAACAGCGCGCGCTGGCTGCCGGCCAGCAACACGGCGTCGACCTCATGCAGTCCGCGCACGCGCGCTGGCACGCCGGCTCCGCGCAGGGCCTCGGCACTGCGTTCGGCCAGTTCGCGGGCAAAGCCGGTCTGGCTGGACCAGGCCAGCAGGATGGGCGCGGAGTCTCCGCTTGCGGCATCGTCGCGCGGGCGCCCACGCCACCACAGCGCAACGCAGGCCAGCGCATACAGCGCCGTGGCGAGTACCGCGATCTGAGACTGCCGCGCCGGTGGCGCACCCTGCCACCACGCTTCACCGAGGTGCAGGCGCAGCAGCGCCCAGCCGATCAGCGCCAGCAGAAGCAGGACCAGCGCGTTGCCGAGCCACGCGCGCGACGGCCGGGTACTCATGGGCTCTGCTCGTCGAGCAGGCGCTGGAAGGCGCTGCTGAGGAATTCCTGCGGGCCGTCTGCTGCACGCTGCAGGTAGCGTGCAGCCAGGCCTTCGCGCTCGGCCAGCGCCATGCCCTGTTCGCGGCCCAGCACGGTCAACGCAGTGGCCCAGGCATCAGCATGCATCGCGTCATCGGCAACCACCGTCACTGCCGCCGCAACCTGCCGCACCGGTCTGCCCGAACGCGGGTCCAGGCTGTGACTGTAGGCCTCGCCATCGACCTGGTACTGGTGCCAGCGATCGCCGGAGGTGGCCACCGCCTTGCCCTCCAGCGCCAGCACCCGCGGCGGGGTATTGGTGTGCGCATCTTCTTCCGGCGCGGACTCCACCAGCACGCGCCACGGCTGGCCGTCCGGTTTGCGGCCGTAGCCGGCCAGTTCGCCGCCGACTTCGACCAGCGCGGCAGTGATGCCCTGTGTGCGCAGCCACGCAGCGACATGGTCGACGCCAAAGCCCTTGGCGATCGCGGAGAGATCCAGTTCCAGCCCGCCCGGTTGCAGCAGCGCATCGTCCTGCCATTGCAGGCGCTGCCAACCGCAGCGATCGCGCGTGGCCTGCAGGGTAGCGTCGTCGGGCTGGCGGCGTTCACCGGCATGTGCACCGAAGCCCCACAGTGCAACCAGCGGACCGACGGTGGGATCGAAGGCGCCGCCACTGGTGGACGCGATCGCCTGTGCGCAGGCCAGAACGTAACGAGTCTCGGCCGGCAGCACGCCCCATTGGCCCGCGTCGGCGCGGTTGTAGCGGCTCAGGTCCGAACCGGGCTCCCAGGTACTCATCTGCGCGACCACTTCGTCCAGCCGCGCCTGGATGCCGGCGTGCAGCGGGTGCAGGTCGCGCTGGCGCGGCGCGACCAGCGACACGCTCCAGGTGGTGCCCATGGTGGTGCCGCCGAGGCGGGCGATGTCGAGCAGGGAGTCGGTCATGGTGATGCGTTGCGGGTGCGATGCCGGGCTGCCCGGCATCGCGGTCCACGTCATTACTGCGGCAGCACTTCCAGCGTGGCGACGTAGCTCAGGCGGCGCTTGGCGGCCTGCTTCACCGACGTCTTGTTGTCCTCGGTGCCGGTTTCCAGCCAGTACATGCCGGCTTCCGGCCAGGTCACCTTGATCTCGCCCTTGGCATCGCTGGTGACCTTCAGCTCGTCCTGTGCGTTGCGGTAGCGGGTGGCACCACGCACGATCTCGAATTCCAGGCCGGCCGCCGGCTTGCCATCGACGAGCACGCGGAAGGTGGCTTCCTCGCCGGCGAACAGATCGTTCGGGTGGCCGACGGCGACCAGCTCGATGCCACGGTTGGTCGGCTTCAGCGCAGTATCGTTCGGCGCGCCGTTGGTGACGAAGGTCTCCACGCGGCCGACCGACTGGCTCACTTCCAGCTTCTTCGCGTCCTTCGGCAGTTCGCCGAAGGTGGCGACGCTGCCGCGCCAGCGCTTGCGCTCGCCGTTCTGCTCGTAGGTGGCGAACAGGCCGTCATTGACCGACGCGATGCGGTAGGTGCCCGGCTGCTTCAGTTCGATGTCGAACACGCTGCGGTACTTGCCGGTGGATGCGTTCTGCGGCTGCACGGTGCTGCCGTCCGGCGCGGTGATCACCAGCGATTCCAGGCGCAGCGGCACGTGGTTGAAGTAGAACAGGTCGTTGGAGACCGCACCGTCGACGGTGATCCACGGCGCGTTGCCGGCGATCACGGTCTGCGAGGGCAGCAGCCAGGCCTTGTGGGCCAGGGCGGAGAAGGGAAGGGCAGCGGCCAGGGCGGCGGCGAGGACGAGCGTGCGCTTCATGCGGAAGACTCCAGTTGGAAGGGGTCGGATCCCTTTCCATCGGAAAGGGCTCTGACCCCGGGGGATACGGCGATGGGGTCAGAGCCCTTCCTGCGGAACGGATCCGACCCCGGCTCAGGCAGTTATGGTTTGACGGCGAGGGTGACCTGGCCCAGTTCGGTGGCGCCCTGCGCCTTGCCGTTCTGCGCGGCGGTAGCTGGCCAGGTGAAGGGGATCTTCAGCAGCTCGCGGCCGCCGACTTCGCGCACCGCTTCCACCACCAGGGTGTAGTTGCCCGGGGCCAGCTGCTTCAGTGCCGGCTGCCTGTCGTTGAACGACAGCGCGTGCTTGCCGGCCGGGCGGGTCGGGCCGGTCACGCCGTCCACCGGCACCTGCAGGGTGCGGCCACTCTTGCGCCACCACTGGCGCAGGTCGGGCAACCACTTGGTGCCGTGGCCTTCGCTGTTGCTGGTCTGCTGGTACCAGACCGAGAGGTTGGCCGCGACCTTCTGGTCGGCGCCTTCCAGCCACACGGCCACATACGGCCGGTGGTATTCGGCCACGTTGAGCTTGGGCACTTCGACGTTGATGTCGAGGGTGGTGGCATAGGCCGGCGAGGTGGCCAGCAGGCCGCTGAGGGCGATGGTCAGGGTGACGCGCATGGGGCGGCTCCGGAAACGGGGAAAAGTCAGTGGATCAGCAACAGGGCGATCAGCAGCGGGATCATCAGGCCGAGGCCGACCAGCGGCCAGGTCATGCGCCGCTGCCGCGCATGCAGGTGCAGCAGGAACAGGCCGGTGATGCAGAACACCAGGCAGGCCACGGCGAACAGGTCCAGGAACCAGCCCCACGCCGGGCCCGCGTTGCGGCCCTTGTGCAGGTCGTTGAGGTAGGACACCGCGCCGCGCGAGGTCGATTCGTATTCCACCGCGCCGGTCTCGCGATCGATGCTCAGCCAGGCGTCGCCACCGGGGCGCGGCAGCGACAGGTAGATCTCTTCGGGCGACCACTCGGCCGGTCGCCCGCCGATGGCGATGCCCAGCTGCGTGTCCAGCCATTGCCGGGCAGGGCGCGGAATCGGTGCGTTGCCCTCTTCGCGCGTGCCGAGCTGTCCAAGCAGCGCGGCCGGCAGTTCCAGATGCTGGTTCTGCACCTCGGGCTTGGCTTCGATCTTCGCGGCATGGTTGAGGGTCAGGCCGGTCACCGCGAACAGCAGCATGCCGATCAGGCACACCGCCGAGCTGATCCAGTGCCACTGGTGCAGCGTCCGCAGCCAGAAGCCACGGTTCTGTTGCTGCTGCACGGTGGAAGAGGCAGGACGGCTCACGGCACGGTTCGAGGCGGACGCGGACTGCCCATTACATCATTGATGAGAATAGCTCGCAATTGCGTGTCGTTCTGTATCCCTGGAGCAGGTCTGGCGGGTTGCCGGCCAGCGGCCGGCGCTACCGATCGGTAGATCCAGGCCATGCGTGGATGAAGCGGTGCCGACCAAGGTCGGCACCCACCAGGGCAGGGCAATGCCGGCCAGTGGCCGGCACTGCCGGTGCGCGGCGATCAGAACTTCGCGTTCAACGAAATCCAGTAGCTGCGGCGCTGGTCCTTGGTCGCGTAGTCATCCACGCAACTGAACTCGCTGGGATTGAGCAGCAGGCAAGACTGCGAAACGAAGTCCTTGTCGAACAGGTTGTTGACCCGTGCATTGACCGTCAGCCACGGCGTAGCCTTCCAGCTGCCCCCCAGGTGGAAGATCGTGTAGTCCTCGTAATAGCGCACGTGGCGGGTGCCGGCACTGTCGATGAGGGTGTCGCGATAGCGGTCGTAGCGGCCTTCGCCGATCAGCGACAGGCTGATCGCTTCGTTGATCTGCCAGTTGAGGCTTGCGTTGGCCATGTGCTTTGCCGGCGTGGTGCCTGAGATCGGGCGTCCCTTGTCGGGGCCGCTGGTCTGCTCGCTCCTGGTCCAGGTGTAGTTGCCGCGCAGCTGCAGGGTGTCGAGCAGATCGACATGACCGGCCAGTTCCGCGCCGCGGGTCTCGGCCTTGTCGATGTTCACGCTCTGGGTGAAGGTGCTGTAGCCCAGTGCTGCCCAGCCTGGGCCGATGTCCACGCAGTAGCCGCTGCCGGCGCGCGCCACTTCGCAGTTCGGGAACGTTCCGCCGCTGGCGATCTTGTCTTCGAACGTGTTGAAGAAGCCGGTGACGTTGAAGCCCCAGCGCTGGCCTTCGTAATAGGCGGCCAGCTCGTAGTTGGTGCTGGTTTCAGGCTTGAGGTTCGGGGAACCGACCAGCGGCAGCACGCCCTGGCCACCAAAGCCGGTGATGCCCGGGAACAACTGGTCCGGTCGCGGGGTCTTGTAGCCGGTGCTGACGCCACCCTTGAAGGTCCACGCATCGCTGGCGTTCCACACCAGGTAGCCACGCGGACTGACGTGGCTGCCGAACACGTTGTGGTCGTCGTAGCGCAGGCCGAAGGTAGCGGTGAGGGTATCGGTCAGCGCCCAGTTGTCCTCGGCGAACAGCGCCCACATGCGGTGCTTCTGCCTGGTGTTGCTCCGATAACCGGCGCCATCCATGCCGAACACGCCGTCGATCATGTCGGTGTCGTTGTACTGGCCGCCGACGGTCAGCTTGTGCGCGCCGAAGTCGAGGTCGAGCATCGTGTCGAGCACGTAGCCCTCCAGTTCCATGGTGCGCAGCGGACGCGGCAGGAACGCCTGCAGGCGCGCCATCTCGCTCGGGTTGAGCGCGGCCAGGGCATTGCCACGGCCGGCCGCACAGTTGTTGGCGGCACCGGTGCGGCGGCAGACGTCATTCCACAGCGTCTGCAGGTTGGCGCGCTCGTCCAGGGTCAGTGGCAGCGAACGACCGAGGTTGCTGCTCTTGCTGTGGGTCAGTGAGGTCTGCCAGGTGCCGAAGCTGTAGCGGCCCTGGTGGGTCAGCGACAGCTGATCGCGCTCATAGCGCTGGTAGGCGGTGTAGCCGACGCGCGGCTGCACCACGCGGCGGGTGACGGTGCCGCTGCCGTTCGGGTTGGGGATGACCGCATTGCCAACACGCCACAGGCTGGCCAGGCTGTCCAGCGTGCCGGTCTGGCCTTCGCTGTTGTCGTACTTCTGCCGCGACACGTCGTAGTCCAGCCACAGTTCGTGGTCATCGTTGACCCGGAAGTCCAAGCGCACGCCGGTATTCCAGTTGGTGTTGGCCACCGACTTGCCACCGCCGCCGAAGCCGATGCTGCGCTCCCACAGACTGCCGTCGGGCAGGGTCAGTGCATCCCACTCCGGGTTCGATGCCTTGGCATCGTAGTAGCTGCCGCGCAGCGCCAGGCTGAGGCGGTCCTTCAGCAGCGGGCCGCTGAGGTACAGGTCGGTGGTGTGCGCATCACCGAACTGGTCGTCCTGCTGCACGGTGAAGCCCTGGGTTACGGCGCCATGCCAGCGGTCCTGGTTGCGACGGGTGATGATGTTGATCACGCCGCCCATCGCGTCCGAGCCGTACAGCGTGGACATCGGGCCGCGCACGACTTCGATGCGCTCGATCGCGTCCAGCGGCGGCAGGTAGGCGAACTGGCCGCCACCGAAGTTGTTCGGGTACAGCTGGCCGACATTGCTCTGGCGGCGGCCGTCGATCAGCACCAGGGTGTATTCGGACGGCAGGCCGCGCATGGAGATGGTGGCGCGGCCGTTCTTGTCGGTAGCCTCCAGGCCGACGTCGATGCCTTCGACGTCGCGCAGCGCGTCGACCAGGTTGGTGTAGGGGCGCTTGCTGAGTTCTTCGCGGCTGACCACGCTGATGCTGGCCGGTGCATCGATCACCTTCTGCTCGAAGCCGGAGGCGGTGACCACCACCTTGTCCAGCGTCTGTGGCGCGCCGGAAGCGTCACCGTGGGCGAAGGCAGGGGCGGTCATGGCCGCCAGTACGGCGCTGGTCAGCAGGGTACGGGACAGGGACGAACGGACACGATGGCGCTGGGCCATGGCAGTAACCTCGAAGGATGCAGGGTGGTGCGATGCCAGGCGCGAACGGCGCGGCATGCACGGGGAGGCCCGGTCAGGGGCGGCAGGGATGAAGCAGGCAGCGGCGCGCGGGCGCGACCGCGCAGGCGGTCACGCGGGGCCGTGAATCAGGCGAGCGGCGGCGCCTGGCCGCGTTGCTGGCGGCGCCCGGGCGCATCGGCCCAGGGCGTATCCGGAGCGGCCAGCGGCCAGTCCGGGCGCACGCCGGGCATGGCCGGCGTGGCGGGTACGAGTTCAAGCTCGGTGCGCAGCCATTGGCTGGCCAGCAGCAACGGCGGGCGTGCCTTCTCGGCTGATTTCACCGGAGCGGCAGCACAGCGGCGCAGCTTGGCCGGTGCCTCTTCCTGCAAGGCTTCGCCGCCGCGCTCTTCCAGCGGCATCTGCACGGCCATTCCGGCCTGGCCGTGTGGCAGCAGCGGCAGGGTGCCCAGCAGCAGGGCCAGCATCGCCACCCACGCCAGCAGGCTGGCCAGCGCAGGACGCTGGCCGCGCATGGCGGTGCCCATCTTGCGATGGATGAGTGGACGAGGGCGAAGCGGGCGCAGCAAGCAGGGGTCCCCAGGGGTCTGCCGGCAGCGGCCGGCATCAACGGGGCGTGATTGTAATGAGAGCTGTTAGCTGTTGCAAATGAGAATGATTGCCAAAATGTCGCAGGCCAGCCCGACCGGGCTCAGACCTCGCTCCAGCGCCGCAGCAGGTTGTGGTACACGCCGGTCAGCTGCAGCACCGCCTCGGCGTCGCCGCCGGTCTGCCGCAGGCGCTCGATCGAGCCGTCCATTTCCCATAGCAGGCGGCGCTGCACATCGTCGCGGACCATGCTCTGCACCCAGAAGAACGAGGCCACGCGCGCGCCGGCGGTGACGGGGCGCACCCGGTGCAGGCTGCTGGACGGGTACACGATCAGGTCGCCGGCGGGCAGCTTCACTTCGTGCTCGCCGTAGGTGTCGCTGATGATCAGTTCGCCGCCCTCGTACTCGTCCGGCGCCGACAGGAACAGGGTGCAGGAAATGTCCGAACGCAGCTGTTCGCCGTTGGCCAGGTTCATCACCGCGCCGTCAACATGGAAGCCATAGGTGCCGCCACCGCTGTAGCGGTTGAAGCGCGGCGGCAGGTATTTCAGCGGCAGCGCGGCGCTGAAGAACAGCGGGTGCCGGGCCAGCGCGACGAGGATGATCTCGCCCAGTTCGCGGCGCAGCGGTGAGGCCTCGGGCAGCTGCTGGTTGTGCTTGGCCTGCGCGCCCAGATGGCCGACGGTTTCGCGGCCATCGGTCCAGTCGGCGGCATCCAGTCGGCGGCGAAAGTCGGCCACCTGGTCGGCGCTGAGAATGTCGGGGATGTGCAGCAGCATGCGGGACTCCTCAGAGGGACGGCGGCGCGACCAGGGCGCGCACCTGTGGATGCGGCGACGCGGCCAGTTCCGGCACGATGTGCGCCATGAACGCCGGGCTGCCGTGGGCCAGTGCGAGCCGCAGCCAGTGCACGGCCTGCTCGACCTGTCCGGCCTGCAGCAGGATCGAGGCGTAGTTCGCCTGGCCGCGGAAATCGCCGGCTTCGGCCGCGCGCTGGTACCAGGCCAGGGCTGCCTGCGGATCGGGTGCGGTATCCAGCCCGTCTTCGAGGTGGCGGGCCAGCAGGTTCATCGATTTGGCATGGCCCAGGTGTGCGGCACGGGTGTACAGGGCCAGCGCCTGTGCGCGGTCCTGGGGCACGCCGCGGCCGGTGGCCAGCAGGTTGGCCAGGTTGTACAGGCCCCAGTCCAAGCCGGTGTCGGCCGCGCGCCGGTACCACACCGCGGCCAGCACCGGGTCGGGTGCGGTGCCCTGGCCCAGTTCGTGGCAGCGGCCCAGCATGTTCATCGCCATCGGCGCGCCGTTGTTGGCGGCGGTTTCGTACCAGAGCCGTGCCGCCGAGGCGTCCTGTGCGGTGCCTTTGCCTTCCATGTGCATCTGCGCGAGCAGCAGTTGTGCCTCGACCTGTCCGGCCTGCGCGGCGTCGCGCACGCGTGCGAAGGCAGCCTGCGGATCGTGCTGCAGCAGCGCGGCCAGAGCATCGCTGTCGATGGGGGTACGGGTTGCCATGGGGTGAGTATCGCCGGAAACAAAAACGGCGGCAGGAGAGCCTGCCGCCGTGGTGGAGCGCAGTTACATCAGAACTTCACGTTCAGTGCCAGGGTGGCCGAGCGACCCGGGGCGATGCTCGCGTAGTGCGAGGCATAGGCCTTGGTGAAGTAGGTCTTGTCGGTCAGGTTCTGCACGTTGAGCTGCAGGCTGATGTTGTCCTGGATCGCGTAGCTGGCCATCGCGTCGAAGCGGGTGTAGCTGGCAATCCACTTGGTGTTGGCGACGTCACCGTACTGCTTGTCCGAGTAGAACGCACCGGCGCCGATGGTCAGGCCGATCGGGAAGCGGTAGGTGGTCCACAGGTTGGCGCTGTGCTTGGCGGTGTTCGGGAACTCGTTGCCGTTGTTCGGCGACGGCACGTAGACGTTGGACGGGCAGGTGCGGCCCACCGGTGCGCCACAGACGAAACCGTTGTCCTTCAGTTCCGAGTCCAGGTAGGTGTAGCCGCCGTACAGGCTCCAGGCATCGGTCAGCTGTCCGGTGAAGCCCAGCTCGAAGCCGTTGATTTCCTTCTTGCCGGCGTTCTGGCTGGTGCCGTTGTCGATGGTCACGCGTGCGTTGTTCATCACGGTGTGGAAGATCGCTGCGGTCAGGTTCAGGCGCTTGTCGAACAGGTCCCACTTGGTGCCCAGTTCGAGGTTCCTGGTGTCCTGCGGCTTGAGGTCGGCCACGGCGGCGCTCAGGCCGTCCGAACCGTCGCCACCGTCCATGCCCGGCGGGGTCGAGGAGGTGCCCCAGGACAGGTAGATGCTGCCGTTGGCGGCCGGCTTGAATACCACGCCGGCCTGGTAGTTCAGGAAGTCGTTGCTGTTGCGCACGCGGGTCGGTGCCTTGCCGGCCACCGGAGTGGTCAGGGTGGTACGGAAGTCGTCGTAGCGAAGGCCGAGGTTGATCATCCACTGCTCATTGAGCTCGATGGTGTCGAACACGTAGGCCGAGGTGGTCTTGGTGCGCTGCTCGACGTCCAGTGCCTTGTCGCTGCGATAGACGATCTGACCGGCCGCCCATGGATCGTTCGGGTTCGGATTGTTGAAGTCGGTGCAGTTGTAGCCGGTGGCCGCGCCGGACACCTGGCAGCGAGTGCTGTTGGCGCTGTTTTCAAGGGGATTGGCGGTGCCCGGCGACATCAGGTAGCTGCCACGGGTCATCTTCTCGTCGCTGTACTCCACGCCCGCGCTGTAGCTGTGCTTGAGCGCGCCGGTCTGGAACGCACCGGTCAGGCCCAGCTGGTCGGCGAAGCTCTTGACGTCGACCGCACGGGTGTTGGTGCGACGCCACAAGGTGCCGTACAGGTTGGGGTTGCCCTTGCTGTCGTCCGGCTGGGTCCACAGGTAGTCGTTGCTGGTGTTGCCCAGGCGCGCGATGTTGCGCAGCTTGTGGCCACCGAAGTCGTAGCTGGCATCCAGGGTGCTGATGTCGGCGCGGGTGCGCTGGAAGTCACGGTCGACCAGACCGTAGTAGTTGTTGCGGTCCGGCACCATCGGGCGGCCATCACCGTTCTTGGCCACGTTCGGGCCGCTGGAGAACGGATTGCTGTAGGGGAAGCCACCCGCATCGGGCAGGTCATCGCTCTGCATGTGGTAGTGGCTGGCGATCAGTTGCGCCGGGCCGTTCAGGCCGAACGCGATCGACGGCGCGATGCCCCAGCGGCTGACGTTGGCGGCGTCGCGGCCGGCGATGTCCGACTCGTGCTTCATCAGGTTCAGGCGGGCGGCGATGCCGTCGCCCAGCACGTAGTTGGCGTCCACGGTGCCGCGCGCGTAGCTGTCGGTGCCGATGCCCATGCTGGCGCTGGTCTCGTTCTTCAGCTTCGGCGTCTTGCTCACCAGATTCAGGCTGCCACCACCGGAGTCACGGCCGCCGTAGGCCGAGCTCGGGCCCTTGACCACTTCCACCTGCTCCAGGTCGAAGATCTCGCGGGTCTGCGAGCCGACGTCGCGCAGTCCGTCGACGAACACGTTGCTCTGCGAATCGAAGCCACGGATGAAGGGGCGGTCACCGGTCGGGTTGCCGCCTTCGCCGGCACCGAAGGTGATGCCCGGCACCATGCGCAGCGCATCCTGCAGGTTGGTCGCACCGGTTTCGGCGATCAGCTTCTCCGACACGATCGACACCGACTTCGGGGTGTCCAGCAGCTCGGCGGTGAACTTCGGCGAGGACGGGTTGAACCAGCTGCCGCGCACCTGCACCTTGTCCAGCTCGGTGGCGTTGCGGGAACCGGCGTCGGCGCCGTCGGCAGCCTGCGCAGCCAGCGGAGCAAAGCCCGCGGCCAGGGTGGCGGTGGCGAGCAGGGAAACGCGCGGGGCGTGCTTGCGGGACGTGATGTGGGTCATGACTGTGGGTAGTGGCTTGGATCGGGAAAGGGCGAGCGCGAGCCGGCGCAGATGGGCATGCGGCGACAGGCGGGAAGTGGGTGCTGTAGAGCCGAGCCAGGCTCGGCTGGCGGGAAACGCAATCAGGCGCACGGCAACGGCCGCAGGGCGCCTCAGCTGGCGTGCGGTGCGGGCGGTGCGTGGCCGGGGTTCAACCGCAGCGCGGGATCATGCAACTGCCAGCGCAGGGCATCGGAGCGCCATAGCGGGATACGCGCGACCAGAGCGGCGCGTGCAGGGACCAGACCGGTGCAGGGCGAGGTGCCCTCGCCATCGAACGGAGGCTCCGGTGCTGGTGCGGCGTGCTGCGGGCATTCGTCGGCTGGCGGTTGCGGCAGCGGCATCGCCTGCAGCAGATCTTCAGCGTGTGCCTGCCAGCCGTGCGCGGCCGGATCGCCGCCACGCCCTTCGTGCAAGGCCGACCAGCCCAGCAGCAACGTCAGCAGCACGGCCACGAGCAGTGGCCACCCTTGGCGGGCGAGCTGGCACAGCGTGGCGGTGGGCGCGGGCGAAGCCATGGCGCAGGGGCGATGTCGTTACGAAGATGTTACGTAGAATAACATCAACGATAATGATTCGCATATGCGCAATCGGGTTGCCGATCTGGATGGCCTGGAAGGGCCTTGGAGGGCCCCCCAGTGCACTTCAGTGGATCCGCCCCATGGGTGCATGCTCTCCCGCGAGGCGCCCTCTGGGGGCTCTCCGGGCCGGGCGCCGCCTCAATCCCGGTCGTCGCGGGTCCAGACCGCGTCGTGCTCGCGCTTCACCGGGAACTTGGGCACAGGGCTGTAGGCCGGGGCGCACAGGGCGCGGCCATCGCGCACGTCGAAGCGCGCGCCGTGCAGCACGCACTCCACGCTGCCTTCCGTCGTGTTGAACTCGCCCGAGGACAGTTCGAATTCTTCATGCGTGCACTGGTCTTCCAGTGCGTACAGCTCGCCGTCGAGGTTGAATACCACGATCGGCGTGCCGGTCACTTCGTCGAACACGCTCTTCATTTCACCCGGCAGCAGCTCGTTGCCGGCACAGACAAAGGTCCAGGCCTCGCTCACGCGGCGGCTCCGTTCAGCGGCTTTTCCAGGATCTCGAAGCGCAGGTCGTCGCGCTTGGGGATGCCGAAGCGTTCGTCGCCATACGGGAATGGCTTCTTGATGCCGGTGCGCTGGTAGCCACGACGCTCGTAGAAGGCGATCAGCTCGTCGCGCACGTCGATGACGGTCATCTGCATCACCGGTACGTTCCATTCGCGCGCGGCGTGTGCTTCGGCGGCATCCATCAGCTGCTTGCCGACGCCGCCGCCCTGCTGGGCCGGATCGACCGAGAACATGCCGAAGTAGCCCTTGCCGTCGACATCGGCGACGTGGGCGCAGGCCACCAGCTGGTCCCCGCGCTCGGCCAGCAGGATGGTGGAGCGCGGGCGGTCGAGGTCGGCCTGGATGCCTTCGGCGTCGATGCGGGCGCCATCCAGCAGGTCGGCTTCGGTGGTCCAGCCAACGCGGCTGGCGTCGCCACGGTAGGCCGAGGTGACGAGGGCGATCAGGGCGGGGATGTCGGCCGGCGTGGCGGCGCGGAAGGTCAGGGTGCTCATGGCCCCATTCTAGGTGGGGCGTGGGCGGGCGCAAATGGGGGGAGGGGGCAGATCCCTTTCGCAACGCGGAGGAGCTCTGCCCCCGGCGTCTACTGACCCAACGGCAGGCCATGGACCGACTGGCACGGGCGCGGAATCGGCGGATGCTCGGGGTCGGATCCCTTTGCGCAGCGAAGGGCTCTGACCCCCTGTTACCAGGAGCAGGCCATGCCGAGGCCACGACGGGTCGATGCACCCGGATACCCGCAAACATGTCGTCCAGCACGGCAACAATCGCCAGCCCGTGTTCTTCACCGATGGCGACCGCGCCGCCTGCCTTCGCCTGCTGTGTCATCACGCGCACCAGCAGCATTGCCGGGTTCACGCCTATGTGTTGATGGGCAACCACGTCCATCTTCTGGCAACGCCTGATGTCTGCGGCGGGCTGTCAACGATGATGCAGGCCGTGAGCCGGGCCTACGTACGTCGGGTGAATGATCGGCAGGGCCGCACCGGCACGTTATGGGAGGGGCGCTTCCACTCCACGGTGGTGGATTCGGATCGCTATCTGCTGGCCTGCCAGCGCTACATAGAGCTCAACCCGGTTCGGGCGGGGAAGGTGGCGCATCCCGGCGACTATCGTTGGTCCAGCTATCGCGCCAATGCGCGTGGCAGGCCCAATGCGCTGCTCGAGCCGCATTCGGCATTCGAGCTGATGGGTTCTGATGCGGATGAACGGCGCAGGCGCTATGTGGAGTTCATCGAGGCGGGCATTCCGGCGGGGGATCTGCTGGCGATCCGGCGGGCATTGCAGTCGCAACGGCGGCTGTCGGGAATGCTGGTGGGGTCAGATCCCTTTCGCGTCGCGAAAGGACCTGACCCCGGTGTGCCGGCTCAGCCCAGCAGCTTGCGCACCTTGGTCAGCGCGGTCATGAAGCGCTCGATCTCGGCGTGGGTGTTGTAGAACGCCAGCGAGGCACGGCAGGTTGCCGCGACGCCGAAGTACTGCAGCAGCGGGTGCGCGCAGTGCTGGCCTGACCGCACGGCCACGCCTTCCAGGTCGAGCAGGGTTGCCAGGTCGTGGGCATGTGCGCCGTCGATCAGGAACGAGACCACGGCGGCCTTCTCCGGTGCTTCGCCGATGATGCGCAGGCCATCGACGCGGCGCAGCTCTTCGGTGAAATGCGCCAGCAGTTCAGCCTCGCGTGCTTCCACGTTCTCCTGGCCAAGCTGCTGCAGGTAGTCGGCGGCCACGCCCAGGCCGATGAAGCCGGCGATGTTCGGGGTGCCGGCTTCGAACTTGTGCGGGGCATCGTTGAACACGGTGCCGTCGAAGCTGACTTCCTTGATCATCTCGCCGCCGCCAAGGAACGGCGGCATCGCATCCAGGTGCTCGCGGCGCGCCCACAGCGCACCGGTGCCGGTCGGACCACACATTTTGTGGCCGGTGATGGCGTAGAAGTCACAGCCGATCGCGGCCACGTCGACCTTGCGGTGCGGCACGGCCTGCGAGCCATCAACCACGGTGATGATGCCGCGCTTGCGCGCTTCACGGCAGATCTCGCGCACCGGGTTGACCGTGCCCAGCACGTTGGACACGTGGGTGACCGCCAGCAGCTTGACCTCCGGGGTCATTGCCGCGCGCAGCGCATCCAGATCGAGTGCGCCGTCAGGAGTGATCTCGGCCACGCGGATGGTGGCGCCGGTACGCTGTGCGACCAGCTGCCACGGCACGATGTTGGCGTGGTGTTCCATGCGCGTGATCAGGATCACGTCGCCGGCCTTCAATCGCGGCAGGGCCCACGAATACGCCACCAGGTTGATGGCGAAGGTAGTGCCGCTGCACAGCACCAGGTCGCTGGGGCGCACGTTGAGGAAGCGTGCCAGCGTGTTGCGCGCGCCTTCGTAGGCGTCGGTGGCTTCGCTGCCCAGTGCATGCACCGCGCGGCTGACGTTGGCGTTGTAACGCCGGTAGAACTCGTCCACCGCGCCGATCACCTGCACCGGCTTCTGGCCGGTGTTGGCATTGTCGAAATAGACCAGCGGCTTGCCGTGCACTTCACGCATCAGCAGCGGGAAGTCGAGGCGGACGCGATCCCAATCGAGCGCGCCGGTGCGTTCTTCGATCGGGCGCGGGGTGGACAGGTTCATGCCACACCCGCCTCGGCCAGGGCCTTGTCCAAACGGCGTGCCAGCTGCTCGCGCAGGGCTTCCGGCAGGATCTTCAGCGGCTCGTGGCAGAACGCGGCGCTCAGCAGTGCCTGCGCCTGTGCCTGCGGCAGGCCGCGCGAGCGCAGGTAGAACAGCGCGTTGGCATCGAGCTGGCCGACAGTGGCACCATGCGCGGCCTTCACTTCATCGGCGTCGATGACCAGCGTCGGCTGGGTATCGATCTCGGCGTCGGCCGACAGCAGCAGGTTCTTGTTGGACAGGTTCGCATCGGTGCCGTCGGCGCCTTCGCGGATCTGAATGCCACCATGGAACACCACGCGGCTGCGGTTGGCGGCAACGCCACGCCACAGCAGCTCGCAACTCGTATCGCGTGCGATGTGGTCGATGCCCAGGCGGGTTTCGACGTGGCGGCGGCCATTGCCGAGCAGCACGCCGTTGGCGGTCAGCTGGGCATTGTCGCCTTCCAGGCGCACGTTCAGTTCATGGCGGCTGAGCGCGGCGCCCAGTTCCAGATCGACGCGGTGGTACTGCGCGTCGCGGGCCAGCACGGCGTCGGTGCGCAGGAAGCTGGTCTGGCGCGCGCTGCCGGCCTGCACGCGGGCGTGCTTGAGCACGCCATCGCGGGCGACATGGGCGTGCAGCACGGTGTTGTCCAGGTGGGCCGAATCGCCGACGCTGAGGCGGTGCTCGACCACGCCCAGGCTGGCGCCGGCACGCAGTTCGATCAGGTGGCGGTGGTGCCAGGCCAGGTCGGTATCGCCGGCGACGCTGGCGAACACCAGCTGCAGCGGCGCTTCGACCTGCACGCCTTCGTCCACGCGCAGCACCACGCCTTCATCGGCCAGCGCGGCATTCAGGCGGGCGAAGATCTCTTCGCTGCGCTGGTAGCGGCGGCCAAGGAAACGCACGGCGTCTTCGCCGGAGGCCAGTGCGGCCGACAGCGGCTGCAGCTGCACGCCGGCCGGCAGGCTCTGCACGTCGCTCAGCGCGGCATCCAGGCGGCCGTTGACGAACACCAGGCGCGGTGCCGGGATGTCGTCCAGCAGCGCGGCGTCCAGCGCCGGGCCCTGCAGTGGTGCAGCCGCGAACGCACGGCGTTCCAGCTGGCGCAGCGAGGTGTACTTCCAGGCTTCGTTGCGCGCGGCTGGCAGGCCGTCACGCAGGGCCGCGTCCAGCACTTCGCGGCGCGCGTCGCTGCCGCAGAAGGCCTGGGCCATGGAGTCGAGCAGGGCGCTCATCAGACCGCCGCCTCGCGCACCACGCGATCCTTGAGGAAATCGTAGCCGTGCGCTTCCAGTTCCAGCGCCAGTTCCGGGCCGCCACTCTTGACGATGCGGCCATCGGCCAGCACGTGCACCACGTCCGGCTTGATGTAGTCGAGCAGTCGCTGGTAGTGGGTGATGACCAGGAACGAGCGGTCGGCGCCGCGCAGCGCGTTGACGCCGTCGGCGACGCTCTTCAGCGCGTCGATGTCCAGGCCCGAATCGGTTTCGTCCAGGATCGCCAGCTTCGGCTCGAGCACGGCCAGCTGGAAGATCTCGTTGCGCTTCTTTTCGCCACCGGAGAAGCCTTCGTTGACGCCACGGTGCAGCAGCTCGTCCTTCAGGTGCAGCACGGCCAGCTTCTGGCGCACCAGCTTGAGGAACTGCATGGAGTCCAGTTCGTCCTCGCCACGCGCCTTGCGCTGCGCGTTCAGCGCGGCGCGCAGGAAGTAGGTGTTGTTCACACCCGGGATTTCCACCGGGTACTGGAACGCCAGGAACAGGCCGGCGGCGGCGCGCGCTTCCGGGTCCTGGTCGAGCAGGTCGCTGCCTTCGAACTGCACGCTGCCTTCGGTCACTTCATAGCCGTCGCGGCCTGCCAGGACATTGCCCAGGGTGGACTTGCCGGCGCCGTTCGGGCCCATGATGGCGTGCACCTGGCCGGGCTTAACATCCAGCGACAGGCCCTTGAGGATTTCCTTGTCGCCGATGCGGGCGTGGAGGTTTTCGATCTTCAGCATGGTCATGGCTTGGTAGGTTTCGGGGCTGCGGGGTCGATGCGGACGATCTGCACCGTGCCGTTGCCGGGCTGCCCAGGTTGAGCGGGGAGGGCGGAGAAAACCACGATGATCTCTTCACCGGGTTCTTGCAGGCAGGAGACTGCGAGGGAGGCCTGTCGGATGGATTCGGCAGCGGCGCGATCCAGCTCACGGTTGCCCGAGCTCAGGCGAGCCCGGATCGCGCCGAAGCTGCCGTCCTGCCGCGTTGTCAGCAGTATCGAGAATTCTTTCGGCGCGGAGATGACCGTGCTGGCGGGCAATTTGACCGGGGTGGCACCCACCAGTTCTTCGGGGGTGCAGGACGCGTTGGCCAGGGCCCAGGGCGAAAGGCCCAGCAGCAACAGTGCGGGCAAAGACGTACGCATCATCCGACGCTTCCTTCCAGCGAGACTTCCAGCAGCTTCTTGGCCTCCACCGCGAACTCCATCGGCAGTTCGCGGAACACCTGCTTGCAGAAGCCGTCGACGATCATCGACACCGCGTCTTCCTGGCTGATGCCACGGGCGCGGCAGTAGAACAGCTGGTCGTCGGAAATCTTCGAGGTGGTCGCCTCGTGTTCGACGGTGGCGCCCGGGTTCTTCACCTCGATGTAGGGGAAGGTGTGCGCGCCGCACTGCTTGCCGATCAGCAGCGAATCGCACTGGGTGTAGTTGCGCGCGCCATCGGCGTTGCGGTCCACCCGCACCAGGCCGCGGTAAGTGTTCTGGCCACGGCCGGCACTGATGCCCTTGCTGACGATCTTGCTCTTGGTGCGCTTGCCGACGTGGATCATCTTGGTGCCGGTGTCCGCCTGCTGGCGGTGATGGGTCAGCGCCACGGAGTGGAACTCACCGACCGAGTCGTCGCCGAGCAGCACGCAGGACGGGTACTTCCAGGTGATCGCCGAACCGGTTTCGACCTGGGTCCAGGTGACCTTGCTGCGCGCGCCACGGCATTCGGCACGCTTGGTGACGAAGTTGTAGATGCCGCCGACGCCGTTCTCGTCGCCCGGGTACCAGTTCTGCACGGTGGAGTACTTGATCTCCGCGTCTTCCAGCGCGACCAGCTCGACCACCGCCGCGTGCAGCTGGTTCTCGTCGCGCATCGGCGCGGTGCAGCCTTCCAGGTAGGACACGTAGGCCTTGTCCTCGCACACGATCAGGGTGCGCTCGAACTGGCCGGTGTGGCCGGCATTGATGCGGAAGTAGGTGCTCAGTTCCATCGGGCAACGCACGCCCTTGGGAATGAACACGAAGCTGCCATCGGAGAACACCGCCGAATTGAGCGCGGCGAAGTAGTTGTCGCCTACCGGCACCACGGTGCCCAGGTACTGGCGGACCAGTTCCGGATGTTCCTTGATGGCCTCGGACATCGAGCAGAAGATGATGCCCTTCTCGGCCAGTTCCTTGCGGAACGTGGTACCGACGGACACCGAGTCGAACACCGCGTCCACCGCCACGCCTGCCAGCTTGGCACGCTCGTGCAGCGGCACGCCCAGCTTGTCGTAGGTGTCCAGCAGCTCCTTGGGCACGTCATCCAGCGAGGCGTACTTCGGGCCCTTCGGCGCGGAGTAGTAGCTGAGCGCCTGCAGGTCGATCGGCGCGATCTCCAGCTTGGCCCAGTCCGGCATCGGCATGGTCAGGAAGTGGCGGTAGGCGTCCAGGCGCCACTGCGTCATCCACTCCGGCTCGTCCTTCTTGGCCGACAGGGCACGGATGGTGTCCTCGTCCAGGCCCGGCGGCAGGGAGTCCGATTCGATCTCGGTGATGAAGCCGGCCGAATACTTGCGGCCGAGCTGCTCGTGGATCTCGCGGTTGGGGGTGTCGTCGTGGGCGACGTTTTCGATGGTTTCGGTGGCCATGGGGGGCTGCCTGTGGATCAGGAGACGACGTCGACAGCGATGGTGCGGCGCTGTTCGTCATCGGCAAGGGGAAGAGGGGGCAGGATCTGGGCGAGGGTGACATCGCGCAGGGCCTCGGAGACCACGTCGTTGATCAGCCGCCAGCTGCTGCGCGCGCCGCACTTGGGCGCCATGCCGCACTGGTGGTGGTCGTGGCTGCATTCGGTCAGGGCCAATGGCCCTTCCATCGCTTCGACCACTTCGAACAGCGAGATCTCGATGGCCGGGCGGGTCAGGCGGTAGCCGCCACGGACACCGCGCAGGCCTTCGACCAGGCCGGCCTGGGCCAGCGGCTTGAGCACCTTGCTGACGGTGGGCGGCTCCAGGCCGGTGAATTCGGCCAGTTCGGTGGCACTGAGCACCTCGCCCGGACGGGCGGCAAGCACGGTCAGCACCACGGTGGCGTAATCGGTGAGCTTGGTGACACGCAACATGGGAATGCGAGCGGTTCTTAAAGCGGACTGAAATTGTACGCTTTTATTCGCCGGCATCCAACCCGGGCATTCAGCCGGCGCTGGGACGGACCGGGACGACGCACCGGGGTCACCGCCGGGGCGCCATGCTGCGCCAACGGGGTGATTTTCGCAATCACCCGGAATGGGCGAGAATCCCGGTTCCATCCGCTGCAAACAGCCCGTGCCGATGCCGAAGAAGATCCAAGCCCGCAAGTCCGCCATCCATGGCAACGGCGTGTTCGCCGTGGCCCCGATCAAGCAGGGCGAGCGCGTGATCCAGTACAAGGGCCTGCTGCGCAGCCACGGCGACGTTGATGCCGATGACAGCGGCGACGTCGAAAGCGGCCATACCTTCCTGTTCACCCTCAACGATGACTGGGTGATCGATGCCAACTACAAGGGCAACGATGCGCGCTGGATCAACCACAGCTGCGATCCGAACTGCGAGGCGGTGATCGAGGAAGACGAGGACGGTGACAGCCGTGGCGACAAGGTGTTCATCGAGGCGCTGCGTGACATCAAGGCCGGCGAAGAGCTGACCTACAACTACGGCATCACCCTGGCCGAGCGTCACACCGCCAAGCTGAAGAAGATCTGGGAGTGCCGCTGCGGCTCGCCCAAGTGCACCGGCACCATGCTGCAGCCCAAGCGCTGACTGGTACCGGGTAGTGCCGACCGCTGGCCGGCAAGGCGCAATCCAGGTGCCGGCCAGCGGCCGGCACCACCCGGAGGCTCTCCACCTGCCGTGCACGGCAGGGTCACCGCCGTGCAAGGGCCGTTCTTCCATTCTGTCGGCACCCCCAACCGGAGTGCACCCATGGCAGAACGATTGAAGGGCAAGCAGATTGCCATCCTTGCCACCCACGGCTTTGAACAGTCCGAACTGACCGAACCCAAGCGTCTGCTGGAAGCCGAAGGCGCGCGCGTCAGCGTCGTGTCGCCTGCAAAGGAGGCGACGATCAAGGGCTGGAAAGAGAAGGACTGGGGCGACGCCGTTGCAGTGGATATTCCGCTGGATGAGGCCGATCCGGCCAGCTTCGATGCCCTGGTGCTGCCGGGAGGGGTCATCAATCCGGACACGCTGCGTACCGACGAGGCTGTACTCGGCTTCGTCCGCGCAGTAGACGAAGCCGGCAAGCCTGTGGCGGCGATCTGCCATGGCCCGTGGCTGCTGATCAACAGTGGCCTCGCCGATGGCCGCGAGCTGACGTCCTGGCCGTCCCTGCAGCAGGATCTGACCAATGCGGGGGCGAACTGGCGCGATGCCGAGGTCGTGGTCGACGGCAACGTGATCACCAGCCGCAAGCCGGACGACATCCCAGCCTTCAGTGAGGCGGTGGTCAAGGCACTCGCCGCCTGATGCGCTGCCGGTAGTGCCGGCCGCTGGCCGTCACTACCTTACTTGCCCAGCACGCCTGCCGGCACCAGGTTGCCCAGGTTCTGGTTGAAGGTGACCACCAGCTTGCCGTTCTTCACCTGTGCCGATTGCACCTGCAGCGCGCCAAGCACGCCGGCCACGGCCGGGTCCAGCTTGTAGATCGGCTCCCGCTGGGCGTAGTCGCTCAGCCAGGCGTTTAGCAGGCCACGGGTACGGGAGTCGAGACGACCGCCCTGGTTGGCCGGTGTGAAGTCATCCACGCTCGGCTGCTGCAGGTGGAATCCCTGGGTCTGCGCGTCGTAGCGCAGGCCGCTGCTGAGCTTCACCGTACCCAGTTTGGCCGGATTGCCACCGGCAGTGGCCAGTGCCACGTCCATGCCAAGGTTCAAGCGCTCGCCGGCCGGGAGGCTCAGCTGGGGGTGGCTCATGGTGAGGGCGATGAGTCCGCCCAGCGCGTCCTGGGTGCGCGGGAAGCTGCCATCGAGATACTGCTGCACATCGCTGGCGCCGACCGACAGTTCGCGGCCGGAAATGGATGGGGCGGCCTGCGCGCCGATCGCGGCGGCGATCAGCACGGTGGAGGCGGCGACGCGGGTCATCAGGGAACGCAGGCGCATGGCGGTGACCGCTGGACTGGGAAAGGATGGAGGAAAGAGTAGCCGGGGCGGCTGAATCGCGCGTGCATGCCGCTGCAACGGTTCAGTCCAGCGTTGGCCGCAGTTGCGCCGACTGGATCTGCCAGCCGCGGCCATCAGCACTGGGCTGCACGCGGTACCAGCCGCCGAAGCGGAAGGTGCCTTGCGTGGTGACCGCGCGGATCCGCACCGGCACCTCCAGCAGCTGGGGAGGATGCTGGCCGTCGCGCGCCACCGGGGGCTCGCTGTACAGTCGCAGCGTACGCACGCCCTGCAGCTGGCGTATGGCAGCGTCATCTGCGCGGTGAGGATCGGCCGGTGGAATCGCCCATGCCGCGTCGCTGGCGCTGCGGTTGCGGTTGAGCAGCGCGATCACGTAGCGGTTGAGCATCACCGATGGTGGTTGGGCGTCGGCGGCGACCGCAGCGAACAGCGGATCGATCGCCGGTGTCTGCAGGGGCGCCGCTTCGGTGCCGGCGATGCCCTGCGTTCCGGCGCTGGCGACAGCTGGCGCTGGCGCAACATCAGGCGCTGCCGCAGGCCTGGAGCAGCCGAGCAGCGCCAGGGGCGCGATCAGGAAAAGCGTCCTGCGCATGCCTCCTCCCCGAGGCGATGTGGGGGAGACAGTGTATCGGCTGCGCGGGAATCAGCGGGAGGAGGGCAACTGTTCCAGCGCATCCAGTGCCGGCAGCACCTGCCCGGCGATGGCGGCCAACGCATGTCCATCGGTCTCTGCGTGGCGCTGCACGATGTCGCGCAGCAGCTGGGTGGCGATCACCAGGGTCGCGCGTTCGTCACCGCTGATGCCAGCGGTGCGGGGCGCCGCTTCCAGCAGGCGCATCAGGTCGCGGCTTGCGCGATGTTCCAGTTCGATGGTGCAGCGCCCGGTGCACTGCAACCCGTCCTTTTCGATGGGGGTCACCGAGATCCGGTAGCGGGTGGAGGGGCTGGCCATGAGGGGATGCTCGCCGTAGCTGTGGAGGATGTGCCCACCTTAGGCAAGGCCGTGCCCGGCGGCGATGGCCGGGGCTGCACGCAGTGTTCCACCCGGTACGTTCCAGGGCCTGCCCAGGCCGCGCCTGGCTAATGGCGACGGGCTTGAACGCGGATTTTCCAGTATGCGGCAACGCTGTGTTGCGGATGCCCCGGGGCAGCGCATCCACGCGTGGCGTGGACCTACTGCCGGGAACGTGCAAAAGAAAACGGGACGGCCAGAGCCGTCCCGTCGGAATCCGCGTTGGGGCGCGCGCTTACAGCGCGGCGTCCTTCAGCTTCTTCAGCGGACGCACCTTCAGCTTGGTGGTGGCCGGCTTGGCAGCGAACCACTGCTCTTCCTTGGTGAACGGGTTGATGCCCTTGCGCTTCGGCTTGGCCGGCACATTGACGGTGGTGATCTTCAGCAGGCCCGGCAGGGTGAAGGAGCCAGCGCCCTTCTTGTGCACCGAGGAGGCAACGGCGCTTTCCAGCGAGGCCAGCACAGCGCGGACGTCCTTGGCGACGACGCCGGAGGCTTCAGCGATGTGTGCAACCAGGCCGGACTTGGTCAGCACTTCCTTGATCGGCTTCGGAGCGGCCGGCTTGGCGGCTGCCTTCGTCGCGACTTTCTTCACTGCCTTCTTCGGGGCAGCCTTCTTAGCGGTCTTTGCCATGGTTTCCTGTTCCGTGAACGGTTGGTTGTTTGGTCGGCGCCGAACCCCGTCGGCAAGCGCAATGTAGGGCAACTCTTGGGCGCCGCCAATAGCCCGAAGCGCGGAAAGTGCATGTTTTTTCATATCCAGGCCGATTCAGTACATGGCGCGCAGCGGGGGACGGGGGTGTGGCAGCGCGCGCGACGGCCCACGCCCGCCCATCGGCGGAATGCGCGAAACCACTGAAAACAAGAGAAAAACGCGTTTCCGGCTGGTGAGAAAGTGTCCACGCGCCGGGTTCGGAGGGCGACCTGCGGCGTGCGGCGGAGCGACGCAGGGCTAACGCCTCCCGTGCGAGGGTGACCGTTCATCACCGTCACGCAGGAGCAGCACATGGGAATCTCGCGACACGCCACCGCGCACTGGGAAGGCGATCTGAAGTCGGGCAAGGGGCAGCTGAGCACGCCGCAGAGCGGGCTGCTGGACAAGACACGCTACGGCTTCAACAGCCGTTTCGGCGACGAAAAGGGCACCAATCCGGAAGAGCTCATCGCTGCTGCGCACGCCGGTTGCTTCACCATGGCGCTGTCGGCCAAGCTCGGCGAAGCCGGCTTTACCCCGACCTCGCTGGATACCGAAGCCAAGGTCGATCTGTCATTGGAGGGCGGCCCGCAGCTGTCGCAGATCCGGCTGAAGGTGAAGGCAGTGGTGCCGGGTATCGACGCGACGCAGTTCCGTGCGATTGCCGATGACGCCAAGCAGAACTGCCCGGTGTCCAAGGCGCTGAGCGCGGTGCCGATCAGCCTGGAAGCCGAGCTGGGCTGAGGGTAGTGCCGGCCGCTGGCCGGCAACCGCATGATGTCGAGGTCCAGGTAACAGCCGGCCAGCGTTATGGCGGCCTTCCTGGCCGCCACCCTCCGGGCCGTCGCGTCCGACGTTGGCAGCGGCTCCTGCCGCTGCCTTCGGCTCCACCTCGATGGTGTTTACCAATCAATGGTGCCGCTGATCACCGTCTGCACCTGGCCGCCCGACCAGACCTCGCCGTCCTGGTCGACCAGCAGGGTCAGGCGCGCGTCATGGCCGACTTCACGGCCCTGGCTGACTTCAAACGGCGTCCGTCCACGCGGCAGCGCGTCACGCAGGTCCAGCCACGCGGCCAGCACCGCATTGGCCGCACCCGAGGCGGCGTCCTCGAAGCGGCGTCCATTGCCGACGAAGGCACGTACGGCCAGGTCGAAACCCTCGCTGCCATCGCTGAAGGCATAGGCGAACACGCCCATGCTGTCGGTGGATTCAGCCAGTGCGGCCACTGCATCCCAGTCTGGCTGCAGCGCGCGCAATGCGGCCTCGTCGGCCACCTGCACCACCCACCAGCTGCGGCCGCCCTGCATGCGTGCCGGCGGCAGTGTGCCCAGCGGCCAGTCCTTCAGCGCGGCCTGCAGGCGAGGATCGGTCGCCTCGGCAGTCTCGGCCAGCTGCGCGCGCGGGGTGCGGATGGCGATGCGCTGCTGCGTACCCTCACCGCTGACGCGCAGCGGCAGCGCGCCGGCAATGCCGTCCTGCACCAGCACGCCGTCGACCGCTGCGGCCAGGCCCGCCTGCAGCACCGCGTGCGCGGTACCGACGCTGGGGTGGCCGGCGAACGGTACTTCCTTCTGCGGGCTGAACATGCGCAATCGATAGCTGGCGCCCGGCACCTGTGGCGGGAACACGAAGGTGGTTTCGGGCAGGCGCGTCCAGCGCGCGATGGCCTGCATGCTGGCGTCGTCCAGGCCCTCGGCATCGAGTACCACGGCCAGCGGATTGCCAGCGCCGGCGCGCGGGGAGAACACGTCCAGCTGCAGGAAACGGCGGGTGGTCATCAGGTGGCACTCCAGTAAACAGGCCGCATAGCGTAGCGCGGGGCACCAAAAAGGGGACGGAGGGAATTAAGTCGCTTTTGCCCCATGTGCCATAAGCGACTTAATTCCCTCCGTCCCCTTTCTTCCGTGGGCTACCAGCGGATGCTGCCATCGATCACGCACTGCACCTGGCCGCCGATCCACACCGTGCCCTGCGCATCAACCTCGACCTGTACGCGACCATCGCGGCCGACTTCGCGGCCCTGGCTGGCCACGTAGCGGCCCTCGCGGCCGGGCAGGGCATCGCGCTGGCGCAGCCAGGCACCGATCAGCGCATTGGCGCTGCCGGTCACCGGATCTTCGGGCACGGCGGCTGCATCAGCCGGGCAGAAGGCGCGCACCACCCGGGTGTGGTCGTCGCCGGCCTCGTCGGCGAACACGGCCACACCGGTCGCGTCGCTGGCGAGGCTCCAGTCGGCCAGCGTGGCCATGTCCGGCACAAGGTTGCGTACTGCGGCGGCGTCGCGCAGCGGCAACAGCCACCAGCGTGCGCCGTTGTCCCACAGTTCGGGCGCGTGCCCGCTGTCGGCCAGCGGCAGCAGCGCTTCGGGCGCCCCGTCGGCCGCTGTGTCCAGTCGCCGCGCCGGTGGGCTGGCCAGCTGGATCTGCAGTGCCTCAGCCGGGCCGCTCACCCGTACCGGCAGCAACCCCGCCGCACATTGCTGCAGCAGGGCACCGTCGTGCGGTTGCGCCAGGCCGCAGGTCACCGCCGCCCAGGCGGCGCCGACGCTGGGGTGGCCGGCGAAGGCCAGCTCGCGGGTCGGGGTGAAGATGCGGATGTGGTAGTCGGCGCCCGGCGTGCTGGGGCGCAGGAAGAACACCGTCTCGGACAGGTTCAGCCAGGCGGCCAGGGCCTGCATCTGGCTGCTGGAGAGCCCGTCGGCGTCCAGGATGACGCCCAACGGGTTGCCGGTGCCGGGGCGGGGGGCGAAGACATCGAGCTGCAGGTAACGGAGGACGGCCATCTACGGGGATATTGCGCTTAGAATCAAAGGTTCCGCCCCCGAGGGCGGCTTCCCCACATTCTACATAGCCAATCCATGTCAGCTTCCCCCCTTGTCGATCGTTGGATCGTACTGAAGTTCGGCGGCACCTCGGTGTCGCGTCGTCACCGCTGGGACACGATCGGGAAGCTGGCGAAAAAACGCGCGGAAGAGACCGGCTCGCGCGTGCTGGTGGTGGTGTCGGCGCTGTCCGGGGTCACCAACGAACTGACCGCGATCGCCGATGGCGCGCCCGACAGCCGGGACCGCGTGGCGGCGCTGGTCGAACGCCACGAGACCTTCCTGGTTGAACTCGGCCTGGGCCGCGAGGTGCTGGCCGATCGCCTGGCCGCGCTGCAGGGCCTGCTCGACGACGCGCGTGCAGCCACCCGTCCGCTCGACTGGCAGGCCGAAGTGCTGGGCCAGGGCGAGCTGCTGTCCTCCACCCTGGGGGCGGCCTACCTGCACGCGTCGGGCCTGGACATGGGCTGGATGGATGCGCGCCAGTGGCTGGACGCGATGCCGCCGCAGCCGAACCAGAGCGACTGGTCGCAGCGCCTGTCGGTGAACTGCCAGTGGCGCGCCGACGCGGAATGGGTGCAGCGCTTCCGCGCGCAGCCGACCCGCCTGCTGATCACCCAGGGCTTCATCTCGCGGCACGCCGATGGCGGTACCGCCATCCTCGGCCGCGGTGGCTCGGATACCTCGGCGGCATACTTCGGTGCGCTGCTCGGTGCCAGCCGCGTGGAGATCTGGACCGATGTGCCGGGCATGTTCAGTGCCAACCCGAAGGATGTGCCGGACGCGCGCCTGCTGACGCGCCTGGACTATTACGAGGCGCAGGAAATCGCCACCACCGGCGCCAAGGTGCTGCACCCGCGCTCGATCAAGCCGTGCCGCGATGCCGGCGTACCGATGGCCATCCTCGATACCGAGCGCCCGGAACTGCCGGGCACCAGCATCGACGGCAGCGCCGCGCCGGTACCAGGGGTGAAGGCGATCAGCCGCCGCAACGGCATCGTGCTGGTGTCGATGGAAGGCATCGGCATGTGGCAGCAGGTCGGCTTCCTGGCCGATGTGTTCAATCTGTTCAAGAAGCACGGCCTGTCGGTGGACCTGATCGGTTCGGCCGAAACCAACGTCACCGTGTCGCTGGATCCGTCCGAGAACCTGGTCAATACCGATGTGCTGGCCGCGCTGTCGGCCGACCTGTCGCAGATCTGCAAGGTGAAGGTGATCGTGCCGTGTGCGGCGATCACTCTGGTGGGCCGTGGCATGCGTTCGCTGCTGCACAAGCTGTCGGACGTGTGGGCGACCTTCGGCCGCGAGCGCGTGCACATGATCTCGCAGTCGTCCAATGACCTGAACCTGACCTTCGTCATCGACGAGGCCGATGCCGATGGCCTGCTGCCGGTGCTGCACGCCGAGCTGATCGACAGCGGCGCGATGCCGGTGGAAGAGACCGAAGTATTCGGCCCGCGCTGGCGCGAGATCGCCGGCACCGTGCGCCCGCGTGGCACGCCGTGGTGGCGGGGCCAGCGTGCGCACCTGCTGCAGCTGGCCGATGCCGGTACGCCGCGCTACGTCTACCACCTGCCGACCGTGCGCGCCCGCGCCCGCGCGCTGGCCGCGATCAAGCCGATCGACCAGCGCTACTACGCGATCAAGGCCAACAGCCACCCCGCCATCCTGCAGCTGCTGGAAGCCGAAGGCTTCGGCCTGGAGTGCGTGTCGCATGGCGAACTGAAGCATGTGTTCCAGCACCTGCCGGAACTGTCGCCCAAGCGCGTGCTGTTCACTCCCAGCTTCTGCCCGCGCAGCGAGTACGAAGCCGCATTCGCGCTGGGCGTGACCGTGACGGTCGACAACGTCGAGGCACTGCAGCGCTGGCCGGACCTGTTCCGCAACCGCGAGCTGTGGCTGCGCGTCGACCTGGGCCGTGGCGAAGGCCACCACGCCAAGGTCCGTACCGGTGGCAAGGAGTCCAAGTTCGGCCTGCCGATCGCCCGTGTCGATGAGTTCGTGCGCGCGGCCACTGATCTGGGCAGCCGCGTGGTCGGTCTGCACGCGCACCTGGGCAGCGGTGTGGAGACCGCGCAGCACTGGCGCCTGATGTGCGATGAGCTGGCCGGTTTCGCCCGCCGCATCGGCAGCGTGCAGACCATCGACATCGGCGGCGGCCTGCCGATTCCGTATTCCGCCGAGGACGAGCCGTTCGACCTGGATGCCTGGGCCGAGGGCCTGGCCGAGGTCAAGGCGCTGCATCCGGCGTTCCGCCTGGCGATCGAGCCGGGCCGCTACCTGGTAGCCGAATCCGGCGTGCTGCTGACCCACGCCACCCAGGTGGTGGAAAAGGACGGCGTGCGCCGCGTCGGCCTGGATGCCGGCATGAATGCATTGATGCGCCCGGCCCTGTACGACGCCTGGCACGACATCGAGAACCTCAGCCGCCAGGGTGGCTACGCTGAGGCCGCATTCGATGTGGTCGGCCCGATCTGCGAGTCCAGCGACGTGTTCGGCAAGCGCCGCAAGCTGCCGGTGTCGACCGCGCCGGACGACGTGATGCTGATCGCCGATGCCGGCGCCTACGGCTATTCGATGGCCAACACCTACAACCAGCGGATGCTGCCGCGCGAAGACGTGATCGAATGATCGCCGCCCTGCACCCGCCCACCGACACGCCCCGCGCCCTCGCGCGGGCCCGTGCCTGAACGGATACACCATGACTGCTTTCGACAAACACCAGATTTCCCGCTTCCGCTTCGTCCGCTGCGAATTCGCCGCGGAGACCGGCGTGGCCAGGCTGGTCTATGCCTTTGATGACGGCCCGGAGATGGTGGAGACCATCACCGTGCCCGGCGCCCCGTTCGTGCTGGACGAGGCGCGTACCGCCGCCGTGCAGCGCGCGCTGCAGCTGCTGCACCTCATCGCCGGTGTCAGCTACTACAAGGCGGGCGTGCCGGAGACGGTCAGCATCGACAGCTACAGCATCGATGCCGATACCGCCGCACTGGTGGAGACCATTTACCTCAACGGCCTGGGCGAATTCGCCTACCGCAATGGCCTGAACCTGCGCGGCCGCTTCCGGTTGCCAGTGCAGGGCGAGGTCGTGCAGGCGCCGTCGCTGGGCCTGCAGCCGCACGCGCTGGTGGCCATCGGCGGCGGCAAGGATTCGCTGGTCAGCATCGAAGCGCTGCGCCGTGCCGGCGTGGACGAGACCGTGACCTGGATCGGTGGCTCGCAGCTGATCCGTGCGTGCGCCGAGCGCACCGGCCTGCCGACATTGAACCTGGGCCGCACGCTGGCACCTGAACTGTTCGAGTTGAATCGCCAGGGCGCATGGAACGGCCATATCCCGGTGACGGTGGTGAACTCGGCGATCATGGTGCTGGCCGCGTTGCTGCACGGCGTGGACCAGGTGGTGTTCTCCAACGAGCGCTCGGCCAGCTACGGCAGCCAGATTCCAGGCACCGGCGAAGTGAATCATCAGTGGTCCAAGGGCTGGGCCTGCGAGCAGGCGTTCGGCAGCCATGTGCAGAAGTACGTGGCGGCGGACCTGCAGTACTACTCGCTGCTGCGCCCGATGTCCGAGCTGGCGGTGGCCCGCCAGTTCGCCAAGAGTGACTTCTACGACGCGCATTTCTCCAGCTGCAACCGCAACTTCCACATCCTCGGCGAGCGCCCGGTGAACCGCTGGTGCGGCGTCTGCCCGAAGTGCCACTTCGTGTTCCTGGCGCTGGCCCCGTTCATGCCCAAGACGCGCCTGGTGCGCATCTTCGGCCGCAACCTGCTGGATGATGCCGAGCAGGCCGGTGGCTTCGATGCGCTGCTGGAATTCCAGGACCACAAGCCGTTCGAGTGCGTGGGCGAAGGCCGCGAATCGCGTGCGGCGATGGCGACCCTGGCGCAGCGCCCGGAGTGGAAGGAAGACGTGCTGGTGAAGCGCTTCTGCAACGAGATCCAGCCGCAGCTGGATGCCGCCGAACTGGAACTGGCACCGCTGCTGCAGCTGCAGGGCGAGCACCGGGTTCCGGCTGCGCTGTGGGAACGGGTGCGTGAAGATTTCGAAGCTTGAAGGAAAGCGCGTTGCGCTGTGGGGCTGGGGCCGTGAGGGCCGCGCCGCGTTTGCGGTACTGCGTGAGCGCCTGCCCACGCTGCCGCTGAGCCTTTTCTGCCCGGCGGCCGAAGTCGAGGCCGCACGCGTTGAAACACAGGGCGCCCTGGACGTGCGTGGCGAGCCTTCCGCTGAAGCGTTGGCCGCGTTTGACGTGGTGATCAAGTCTCCCGGCATCAGCCCCTACCAGCCAATCGCGCTGGCGGCGGAAGGGCAGGGCACCCGCTTCATTGGTGGCACCGCGCTGTGGTTCGCCGAACACGCGGCCGACGATGGCATCGTGCACGACACCGTGTGCGTGACCGGTACCAAGGGCAAGAGCACCACCACCGCGCTGGTCGCGCACCTGCTGCGTGCCGCCGGCCACCGTACCGGCCTGGTCGGCAACATCGGCCTGCCGCTGCTGGAAGTGCTGGACCCGCAGCCCGCGCCCGAGTACTGGGCGGTGGAACTGTCCAGCTACCAGACCGGCGAAGTGGCACGCAGTGGCGCCCGCCCGCAGGTGGCGGTGGTGCTGAACCTGTTCCCGGAGCATCTGGACTGGCATGGCAGCGAACAGCGTTACATCGAAGACAAGCTGCGGCTGGTGACTGAAGCCGCACCGCGCATCGCCGTGCTCAATGCCGCCGATCCGCACCTGGCTGCGCTGTCGCTGCCCGACAGCGAAGTGGTCTGGTTCAACCAGCCGCAGGGCTGGCACATGCGCGGTGACATCGTGCATCGCGGCGAACAGGCCGTGTTCGATACCCGCGACACGCCGCTGCCGGGCCGCCACAACCGTGGCAACCTGTGCGCGGTGCTGGCCGCGCTGGAAGCGCTGGGGCTGGACGCGGTGGTGCTGGCGCCGGCGGTGCAGGACTTCCGTCCGCTGCCGAACCGCCTGCAGCGCATCGGCGTGGCCGATGGCCTGACCTACGTCAACGATTCGATCAGCACCACGCCGCATGCCAGCCTGGCTGCGCTGGAGTGCTTCGCCGGCCAGCGCATCGCGCTGCTGGTGGGCGGGCACGACCGTGGCCTGGACTGGACCGATTTCATGCAGCACATGGCCCACGATGTGCCGCCGGTGGAGATCGTGACCATGGGCAGCAACGGCCCGCGCATCCACGCCATGCTTCAGCCGCTGGCCGATGCCGGTCGCTTCGGTCTGCACGCTGCAGGTGATCTGCCCGAGGCGATGGCTTTGGCGCGCGCCGCGCTGGGGGAGCACGGTGGGGTGGTGCTGCTGTCGCCGGGCGCACCGAGCTTTGGTGCGTACCGGGATTACGTGGCGCGTGGCCGTCATTTCGCCGAGCTGGCCGGATTCGACCCGGACAGCATCAGCGCGATTCCGGGGTTGGGCATCGCCTGAGGGGTCCGATCCCTTTCCGCAGGAAAGGGATCGAACCCCAACGGGATTCTGGCCGGCAACCCTCCGGAGAAATCCATCCACGCATGTCGTGGATCTACTGTTCCTCGTCGATGAACGCGTAGCCGCCGTCGATCAATTGCTGCAGATACGCATCGAAGCTGGGCGCGATCACCGCGTAGCTGTCCGGGTCGTGCAGGTAGCGCACCACCTGGCCGACGGTGCCGCCCGGTGCGGGATTGAAATCCAGGTACAGCTTCGACGTGCCGCCGTTGTTCATGCAGTGCGAGAAGCACAGGCGGCGGTTCATCGGCAGATCCGCGTCGATGCCTTCACCCAGGATCTCCGGCTCGTCATCCAGCCACTCTTCGTAGATGGAACGGATGCTGTCGTCCCATTGCTGCTGGTCCTCGAAGATCTGCGCGACCGAGCGCAGGTAGTACGGGTAGCCGCCGTCTTCCACGTCCGAGCCGAGCATCAGCACGCAGACCCCGCCGCCGGGGTACTCGCGGAAATGGGTGCCATCCACGCGGGACAACAGTTCCACCAGGCTGTCAGGCACCTGCGGCCATTGCATGCGCAGGCGCTGCAGGTCTTCTGCGCTGGCGCCCTGGACGTGAGCCCACTGCGGGGCATCGTCGGCGGGCAGGCGTGGGATCAGGCCAGACAGAAAGCGGTCAACAAGGTTCATGCGAAAAAGGGGACGGAGGGGATTAAGTCGTATCCAACCACACCTGCGTCACGTCGCCAATGCAGAATGCGACGCGGGAGGGGCGAATACGGCTTAATCCCCTCCGTCCCCTTTTTTCTTGCGGAGCAGGCGTATGAATCGTTGGCGATGCGGTGTGGCGGTGATGCTGGGGCTGGCGGCGATGCCGGCGTGGGCGGCGATGAAGACCCAGCCGGTGGAGTGGAAACACCAGGGCACGGCCTTCAGTGGTGTGCTGGTCTACGACGATGGCGAGCATGACCAGCGACCTGGCCTGGTGATGGTGCCGAACTGGAAGGGTGTGAACGAGTCGGCGGTCGAGAAGGCCAAGCAGCTGGCCGGCGACGACTACGTGGTGCTGGTGGCCGATGTCTACGGCAAGGACGTGCGGCCGAAGAGCGATGCGGAGGCGGGGCCGGTGGCCAGCAAGCTGCGCAACGACCGGCCGCTGCTGCGCGCACGTGCGCTGGAAGCGGTGAACGTGCTCAAGGCGCAGGCCGGCAAGGTGCCGCTGGATGCCAGCCGGATCGGTGCGGTGGGCTTCTGTTTCGGCGGTACCACCGTGCTTGAACTGGCTCGCGCCGGTGCGCCATTGGCCGGTGTGGTCAGCCTGCATGGTGGGTTGGGTTCGCCGCTGCCGGCGCAGGCCGGTGGCAGCCATCCTTCGGTGCTGGTGCTCAACGGGGCCGATGACAAGAGCGTGACCGCCGAGGACATCGCCGCGTTCCAGAAGGAAATGGATGCGGCCAAGGTCGATTGGGAGTTCACCAACTACAGCGGTGCCGTGCACTGCTTCGCCGAGCGCGATGCCAACAGCCCGCCGGGGTGCCAGTACAACGAGCGGGCGGCCAAGCGCGCGTGGAAGGCGCTGGATGAATTCTTCGAGGAGCGCTTCGAGAAACGTTGATCCGCGCAGCGGTAGTGCCGGCCGCTGGCCGGCATTCCCGATCACATCGGCAGCATCATGAGGTTGCCGGCCAGCGGCCGGCACTACCGGATGCGGTCAATGCGGGCGTTTCCGTGCCGACCGTTGGTCGGCACACCTCAACCGATCAATGCGAGCGCTGCACCGCGTAGCGGGCCAGGCCGCGCAGGGCAGCCACGGCGTCATTGTCGCCCAGGCCGTCGAGCGCACGCTCGGCGGCTTCGGCGTATTCTTCGGCACGGCGGCGGCTGTACTCCAGGCCGCCGGTGACGCGGATCGCGGCCAGCACTTCCGGCATCGCCGAGGCGTCGCCGTCCTGCACGATGGTGCGCAGGCGCTCGCGGGTAGCGTCATCGGAGTGGGCCATCGCGTGGATCAGCGGCAACGTGGCCTTGCCCTCGGCGAGGTCGTCGCCCAGGTTCTTGCCCAGCTCCTCGGCGTTGGCCGAGTAGTCCAGCACGTCGTCGGCGATCTGGAACGCGTAGCCCAGGTGCATGCCGTAGTCGAACAGGGCCTGCTGGGTGGCTTCGTCCACGCCGCTGGCCAGTGCGCCCAGGCGGGTACCGGCGGCGAACAGCACCGCGGTCTTGCGCTCGATCACGCGCAGGTAGGCGGCTTCATCGGTGTCCGGGTTGTGCACATGCAGCAGCTGCAGCACTTCACCCTCGGCGATGCGGTTGGTGGCATCGGCCAGGATCTGCATCACCGGCATGCGCTCCAGCTCGACCATCAGCTGGAAGCTGCGCGAGTACAGGAAGTCGCCCACCAGCACGCTGGGCGCGTTGCCCCACAGCGCGTTGGCGGTGCTGCGGCCACGCCGCAGGCTGGACTCGTCCACCACGTCGTCGTGCAGCAGGGTAGAGGTGTGGATGAACTCGATGATCGCCGCCAGCTGGTGGTGCTCCGGGCCGGCCTGGCCGACCGCGTGGCCGGCCAGCATCACCAGCATCGGGCGCAGGCGCTTGCCGCCGGCGGAAATGATGTGGTCGGCGATCTGGTTGATCAGCACGACGTCCGAGGACAGCCGGCGCCGGATCAGGGCGTCGACGGCGGCCATGTCGGCCGCGGCAAGCGACTGGATCTGGGGCAGGCCCAGGGCGGGACGGGTGTCTTCGGTGATGGTCATGCGATCAGGCTTTCAGGCTCACCATCGATTATAGGCGCTGGCCGTGAATTCGGGCGCAAACTGGCCCGAGCGGCAATTCCAGCCCGGCCTGCGCGGCCCTTCGCGTGAATACGTATGCAGGTTGCGCCATGCCCGCGAGGCCACCGCTAAGCTTGCCGGATCAGGATTTCGGCCCGCTGCCGGCGGGTCCCGCATGCCCGGAGGGGGGCTGTCGATGTCGCACTATCCATGGTGGCGCGGAGCCGTCATCTACCAGATCTACCCGCGCAGTTTCCTCGATGCCAACGGCGATGGCGTGGGCGACCTGCCGGGCATCATCGAGCGCCTGGACCACATTGCCGCGCTGGGCGTGGATGCGATCTGGATCTCGCCGTTCTTCAAGTCCCCCATGGCCGACTTCGGCTACGACATCGCCGACTACCGCGACGTCGACCCGCTGTTCGGCAGCCTGGACGACTTCGACCGTCTACTGGCCAAGGCGCACGACCTGGGCCTGAAGGTGATGATCGACCAGGTGTTGAGCCATACCTCGATCGAGCACGCCTGGTTCCGCGAGAGCCGCCAGGACCGCAGTAATCCGAAGGCCGACTGGTACGTCTGGGCCGACCCGCGCGAGGACGGCACCCCGCCCAACAACTGGCTGTCGCTGTTCGGCGGCGGCGCCTGGCAGTGGGAACCGCGCCGTGAGCAGTACTACCTGCACAACTTCCTGGTCGACCAGCCGGACCTGAACTTCCACAACCCGGACGTGCAGCAGGCCACCCTGGACAATGTGCGGTTCTGGCTGGACCGCGGCGTGGACGGCTTCCGCCTGGATGCGATCAACTTCTGCTTCCACGACGCGCAGCTGCGCGATAACCCGCCCAAGCCGGCGGACAAGCGCGTGGGCCGCGGCTTCAGTCCGGACAACCCGTACGCCTACCAGTACCACTTCTACAACAACACCCAACCGGAGAACCTGCCATTCCTGGAGCAGCTGCGCGCGCTGCTGGATGAGTATCCGGGCGCGGTGAGCCTGGGCGAGATCTCGTCGGAAGACTCGCTGGCCACCACCGCCGAGTACACCCAGGACGGCCGCCTGCACATGGGCTACAGCTTCGAGCTGCTGGTGGACGACTACAGCGCGGCCTACATCCGCGACACGGTCTCCCGGCTGGAAGCGGCGATGACCGAAGGCTGGCCGTGCTGGGCGGTTTCGAATCACGATGTGGAACGCGCGGTCAGCCGCTGGGGCGGCTATCCGGCCGATCCGCGCCTGGCGCGGATGCTGGTGGCGATGCTGTGCTCGCTGCGCGGCTCGGTGTGCCTGTACCAGGGCGAGGAGCTGGGCCTGGCCGAGGCCGAGGTGCCGTTCGAGGCGCTGCAGGACCCGTATGGCATCACCTTCTGGCCGAATTTCAAGGGCCGCGACGGTTGCCGTACCCCGCTGCCGTGGACCGACGCTCCGCTGGCTGGCTTTACCTCCGGCACGCCCTGGCTGCCGATCCCGGCCGAGCACCGGGCGGCGGCGGTGGCCGTGCAGGAGCGCGACCCGCACTCGGTCCTGGCGGCGTTCCGCGCCTTCCTGGCCTGGCGGCGTAGCCAGCCGGCGCTCCTGCATGGCAGCATCCGGTTCATCGAAAGCGCCGAGCCAGTGCTGCTGTTCGAGCGTATGCTTGCAGATGAAACCCTCCTGCTGGCCTTCAACCTGTCGGCCGAAGCGGTGAGCCATCCGCTGCCGCCGGGCAACTGGCAGCAGGTGGCGGTGCCGGGCCCGGATGCGGGCACGGTGCAGGGCAATGAACTCCAGCTGCCGCCGCGCGCGGTGTATTGCGCCCGACGCAGCTGACCGTTTTCTCCGGTGGCGGTACTTGCGGGGACGGGGCCGAAGCGCCCCGTCCCTTTTTTGTGGGTGGGATTGCGGTGAAGGGCATCCACGCATGGCGTGGATCTACTGGTTGGGGTGTCCCTAGGTAGATCCACGCTCTGCGTGGATGGGCATTCGCGCAAAAGAAAACCCGCTGCCTGCGCAGCGGGTTTTCCAGTCCTGCTTCCTGTTTTCTGTTGCCGGCCAGCGGCCGGCACTACCAGGTCGTGGTCAGAACTTGTAGTTCACGCCCAGCATGTAGGTGCGGCCCCACTCGATGTACTCCAGCGGGCGGTCCTTGCTGCCGGCGTAGGTGCGGTACGGCTCGTTGGTCAGGTTGCTGCCCTGCAGCAGCAGGGTCAGCCCCCGCAGGGCGCTGCTGTCGCTGAAGGTGTAGCTGACCTGCGCATCGGTCACGTTTTCGCCCACCACGTAGCGCAGGCTGCGATTGCCGTTGAAATTGCCGATCTCACCGATGAAGTCCGAACGTCGGCGCTGGCTCACGCGTGCCTCAAAGCCGCTGCGCTCGTAATAGGCGGTGAAGTTGTACACGCGCTTGGACAGGCCCGGCAGGCTGATCGGATCACTGCCCACGCTGGAGGCGCTCTCCGGGTCCAGGATGGTGATGTCGCTCTTGTTGAAGGTCGCGCTGGCCTGCACACCGAAGCCACGCAGGCTGTCGGCCAGCATCTCCAGCGGGAACGATGCGGTCAGTTCCAGGCCCTTCAGCGTGCCGCCCTTGCCGTTCTGCGGGGCGGAGAAGGTGCCGGTGTACTGAACCGGCGCCGCACCTTGCTGAGGAACGTAGTTGCGAAGCAGTTCGGTGAAGTCGTAGTTGTCGACCGACTGGGTGTAGACGTAGCTCTTCAGGTCCTTGTAGAAGATCGCGGCAGCCACGTAGGCCTTCTCGCCGAAGTACTTCTCGTAGGACAGGTCCAGCGCGGTGGCACGCCACGGGTCCAGCAGCGGATTGCCGCCGCTGCCGCCGGGGCGGCCGGTGCCGGTGTCCACGCCGAACTCCAGGCCGGCGCGCATCTGGTCCACGCGCGGGCGTGCGACCTGCTTTGCAGCGGCGAAGCGCAGCGTCTGCTGGTGAGGGAACAGGAAGGCCAGGTTCAGGCTCGGCAGCCAATCGTTGTAGGTGCGGCCGTTCGAGTACGGCTGCACGTTGCTGCCGGCCGGCTGCGAGCTGTCCCAGTAGCGCGAATCCGAGCTCTGGTCGGTGTGCTGCATCTGCACGCCGATGTTGCCGCGCACGCCGACCACGCCGATGTCGGTGTTGATGTTCAGGCGCGCCCACGCGGTGGTGATCTTTTCCTGCACCGTCCACGACTTGGGAATCAGGTAGTCCAGGTTGTCGACCGGGTTGAAGGTCATGTAGCGACCGACCGCGGCCGGCACGTTCCAGGCCGGGATGGTGCCGAGGCCGGCGAAGCTCAGGTCGACCGGGCGGTACTGCAGGTCCGAGGCGATGTTGGCATCACCCTGTGCACCGAGCAGGATGTTGCCTTCGGACTGGGTCTTCACCTTGCGGCGGTCGGCATAGTTCACGCCGATGTCGAGGTCTGGCGCCCACGAGGCAATGGCCTCGGGCAGCGCAATCGTCGCGGCCAGCTTGCCGCCCTTCAGGCGGTCTTCCACCTGCGGCACCTTGCCGTAGCCGGAACCGTAGATGGTGTTGGTCAGGAACAGCGCGTCGGGGTTGGAATAGTTCAGCCCTGGGCTGATCTGCGAGAACCCGTTCTGGCGGATCGACACGCCGACCGTGTCCAGCTGCGGCATCGGGGTCAGCTGCAGGTTGTTTTCCAGGTTCAGCTCAGCGCGCGTGGCCTTGGAGTAGTTCAGGTCGGCGACCAGCTTGACGCCGCCGAAGTTGAACTCGTTGTTCCAGCCGAACGCATCGATCTTGTCCTTGCGCTTGTTGTACATGCCGCGCACCAGCGGATACACGCCGCTGGCGGTGCCGCCGGTGAACGAGCCGTTGGCGTTGATCTGCGGGTTGCTGACCAGCAGGCCCGGGGTGTAGTTGCCGTTGTAGTTGCTGAGGTTCAGCTCGAACTGGTTGGCGGTGTCGATCTGCTCGGCTTCGGTGTGGAACGCATCGAAGGTGCTGGTCCAGCTGTTGTTCGGACGGAACTGGATCGTGGCCATCACGCCGTCGCGCTTGTTGTTGCCGGTGCGGCGCAGCGCCTTGATGCCATCGGAGAAGTAGGTGCCGGCGCCCACGCCCGGGCGCTCGCCCTTGTCGGTGTGTTCGGTGGTCCACGGTTCGTACAGGCCGACCTGGTTCTCCTGGATCGGCATGTCGCTGTGCGCGTAGCCGATGGCAATGCCCAGGGTCTTGTCCAGGAACTGGTCGATGTAGCTGGCGCTGAAGCGGTTGCCGTACGGATCGACGTTGGCGGCGCGGCCCAGCGAACTCTTCTGGTAGCGGCCGCTGACCGCGATCACGCGCTCGCCGAAGCTGAGCGGGCGCGCGGTCTGCATGTCGATGGTGCCCGACAGGCCCTGGCCGACCAGCGCCGCGTCCGGGGTCTTGTAGACGGTCACGCCGTTGACCAGCTCGGACGGGTACTGGTCGAACTCGACACCGCGGTTGTCGCCGGTGCTGACCACTTCACGGCCATTGAGCAGGGTGGTGGCGAAGTCCGGCGACAGGCCGCGCACGCTGATCACCTGCGCACGGCCGGCCACGCGCTGGGCGGCCAGGCCGGGCAGGCGCGAGATGGATTCGGCGATGCTGACGTCGGGCAGCTTGCCGATGTCTTCGGCGGAAATCGCCTCGACCACCGAGGTGGCGTCCTGTTTGACCGCGATCGCGCTCTCGATGCCGCGGCGGATGCCGGTGACCTGCACCGTATCCAGGTTGGTGGCGGCGGTGCTGGCCGGCGTGGTGGTGCTCTGCGTGGACTGTGCCGACGCCAGCGTCGGCGCCAGCACAACGGCCAGCGCGAGACTCAGCGCACTGCGCTTGTGGTTCAACATTTTCCCCTCCCAGGCAATGTTGCAGATCGATTCGTGAACGTCCCGGCGGTGCCGTGAACGTGCGACGCGGTGGCCGCTGTCGTCGCCGCTATGGTAGGCAGCGCATTCTTCGCGGGAATCACCCTGCATACGTATTCAATGGCGTCTGCAGGGGTGTAATCGCTTTCAGATCCTGCTTGCGGTGGTGCCGGCCAGCGGCCGGCACTACCGGGGCATTCACAGCGGCGTGAAGCGAATGGCCTGCCCACCGCCCGGTGCCAGCACCAGCGTCAGTGCATCGGCGCTGGTCACCTCGCGGGTTTCGCGCGCGAACGCGAACGGATTGCTGCGGAAATCGGCGCCTTCGCCATCGCGGTAGATCTCGGCGCGATAGCGCACGCCTGGCTCCAGGAAGCCCAGCGATACCGGCAGCACGCGGCCGTGTTCGTCGGTGATGCTGCCGAGGAACCAGTCACGGCTGTTGCGGTCGCGGCGCACGATCGTCACGTAGTCGCCCACTTCGCCATCGAGCACGCGGCTCTGCTCCCAGTCCACCGCCACGTCCTCGATGAAGCGGAATGCCTCGCGGTGCTGCAGGTAGTGCTCGGGCAGGTCGGCGGCCATCTGGATCGGGCTGTACAGCACCACGTACAGCGCCAGCTGGCGGGCCAGCGTGCTGGGGATGGCCTGGCCGTGGCGGCCCTTCAGGCTGAGGATGCCGGGGGTGTAATCCATCGGCCCGGCCAGCATGCGGGTGAACACCAGGTTGACCTCGTGCTCCGGCGGGTTCGGCGGCTGGCCCCAGGCGTTGTACTCCATGCCGCGCGCGCCTTCGCGCGAGATCCAGTTGGGGTAGGTGCGGCGCAGGCCGGTGTCCTTGATCGGCTCATGCGGGTTCACCGACAGGTGCCGGCGCGCAGTCTCCTGCACCACCTTCAGATGGTGGCGGGCCATGAACTGCCCGTCGTGCCACTCGCGCCACAGCGGGCCCCCCGTGGGATTGCGGCGGTCGACCTGGCCATCGTCGCAGACGTAGCCGGTCTTGAACTGGTCCACGCCCAGGCGCGCGTACAGGTCCAGCGCGGCACCCAGTTGGTCCTCGTAGTGCTCGATGGCGCAGCCGGTTTCATGGTGGCCGATCAGGTGCACACCCTTTTTCAGGCCATACGCCGACAGCGCCTCGATGTCGAAATCAGGCGTGGCCCGGGTGAAATCGAAGTCGTAGCCGTTGCCCACCCACATGCCGTCCCAGCCCGGATTCCAGCCCTCCACCAGCACGCCGCGGAAGCCATGCGCGGCGGCGAAGTCGATCACCTTCTTCGTCCTGGCGGTGGTGGCCGCGTGCTTCGGCCCCGTGGCCCAGCTCTCGTTGTCCAGGTGCATCGACCACCACACGCCCACGTACTTGGCCGGCTTCACCCAGCTCACATCGCCCAGCGCATTGGGCTCGTTGAGGTTGAGGATCAGGTCCGATTCGACCAGGCCACCGGCGCGGTCCGCGATCTGCAGCGTGCGCCACGGCGTGGCGAAGGGCAGGGCACGACGCACCTTCCAGCCTTCGGCCGAGGGTGACAGCTGCGCGCGCAGGCGTTGCCCCTCGGTGCGCCGCAGCCACATGCCGGCGTAGTCCACCAGAGCGGCCTCGTGAATGGCCACATGCAGGCCATCGCGGCTGCGCACGGTCATCGGCGTATGCACCAGCGGCACCTCGCGCAGCGGCGTGCGCTGGTACAGATATTCGTAGTGGATCGGCTCGCCGGCGGGGATCCACCAGGCGGTGGATTCAGGCGCGATGACGAACTCGGTCAGTTCGTCATCGATGATCGCCTCGTGCAGGTTCGGCTGTTCGGGGAACACATAGCGGAAGCCCAGGCCATCGTCGTAGGCGCGGAACACCACATCCAGCCGACGCTTGCTCCCGGTGGTTTCGGCCAGCTGCACGGTCAGCTCGTTGAAGTTGTTGCGGGTGAGCCGGCGCTCGCCCCACGGCTGTTCCCAGCTGTCGTCGACGCTGCGCCGCTGCTGGCCAAGCAGGGCGAAATCGCGGTCCAGGCGGCCGTCGCGCAGGGCGAAGCCGAGCTTCGAATCCTCCACCACGGGTTCGCCGAAACGCTCGACGCGGTAGCGGGCGGTGCCGCCGTCCAGCACGAGGCTGACCTTGAGCACCTTGCCGGGTGATTCGACGCTGGCGACCTGTGGCGCGGCCTGCGCCAGCGTGGCCACGCCCAACAGGGCCAGGCCGAACATGTGCGCGAACAGCACGCGTACAACCGTGTGTGGCATCGGCATTTCCCCTCCCAAGGCGCCGTTGGCAGACCCGGACCATAAGCCAGCGCAGCAGGCGCGCTACCGCGTGGCGCCATGAATACGTATGCAGCTGGACGCAGCCGACAGCCCCGCGTCTACCATGGGGCCAAGGCACCTTGAGGGAGGGGCCGCGCCCGCCCGCCGGCAACGACGGTGCGGACCTACAACGCGTGCAGAGAGGGAGGGAGGCCGACGGGCGCAAGCCGGTCCGCCGCTTCGATGCTGAAGATCATTTGCCTGACCGCTGCCCTGGGGGCAGCGCTGGGATCGACCGTGCAGGCGGCCGACCTGCAATTCGACGGCCGCCATGCGCGCGCCGAAGCCGCTGCCAACGGCAGCTTCGTGCTGCATGCGCCGAAGGGCGCAGTGCAGATCGCAGCCGCACCGATGCGCAGCCAGACCGGCAGCGTGATGTTCGACGCGTTGTTCGCGCTGGCCCAGCAGGAGATGGACCAGGACCGCGTGGACGCGATTCGCGATCCCGCGTTCGACCAAGGCCGACCGGTGCCGTGCGAGTGCTTCCAGACCGGCGCGCGCTGGCCCTATGTGTGGACCCGCGATGTCAGCTTCGCCGCCGATCTGGCGCTGGCGCGGCTGGACCCGGAGCGCACCCGGCAGTCGCTGCAGTTCAAGCTGTCGGTGACGCGCGACGGGCACACGCCCGGCCTGTTCGTGGCGCAGGACACCGGTTCCGGTGGCAGCTGGCCGATCAGCAGCGATCGCGTGGTGTGGTTCCTGGCGGCACGTCATCTGCTGGAGGATCGCGCGTTTGCCGACCAGGTCTGGCAGGCGCTGAAGGGCACGCTGGCGCAGGACCGCGCGATGGTGTTCGACGCGCAGGTGGGCCTGTACCGTGGCGAGACCTCGTTCCTGGACTGGCGCGAGCAGACCTATCCGGACTGGACCCGCGAGGACGTGCGCTTCATCGGTGATTCCTACGCACTGTCCACCAACGTGCTGCACTACCAGGCATTGCGCCTGGCCGAACGCCTGGCCGGCCAGCACGGCGACGCCCGCGCGGCCGGCTACAAGGCGTGGGCGGATGCGTTGGCGCAGCAGATCGATGCGCGCTTCTGGCGCGAGGATATCGGCCAGTACATGAGCTACATCGGCGAAGCCGCGCACCCGGTGCCGTACGCCAAGGTCGATCTGCTGGGCCTGTCGCTGGGCATCCTCGCCGAGGTGCTGCCGCCCGAGCGCGCGCGCCGTGCACTGGCTGCTTACCCGATGGGGCCAGCCGGCAGCCCCGTGGTCTGGCCGCAGGAAGCGCAGCAGCCGATCTACCACAACCGTGCGATCTGGCCGTTTGTCAGCGCGTACTCGCTGCGTGCGGCGCGGCAGCTGGACGATGCGCCGCGCATCGCCGCCGAGATCCGTTCGCTGATGCGGGGCGCCGCGCTGGCCGGTTCCAACATGGAGAACTACGAGCTGGTCAGCCAGGCCGTGCATGTCGAGGAAGGCGCGCTGAGCGGCCCGGTGGTCAACTCCGAACGCCAGCTGTGGTCGGTGGCCGGGTATCTGTCGATGGTGGTCGAAGGCGTGTTCGGCGTGCAGGACGATGGCCGCGTGCAGCCCAAGCTGCCGGCCGCGCTGGTGCCGGAACTGTTCGGCACGCAGCGCAGCATCAGCCTGGAAGTCACTGGCAAGCGCTATGTGCTGGAGCGTCCGCAGAGCGTGGGCGATGGCTTGCTGGTGGCGGGCTGGACCACCACGCGCGGCACGACCACCACGGTGCAGCTGGTGACTGCCCCGGCAGCAACAGGCTTCGCTGCCACGACTGCGGATGCCAACGCGCGTGCGCCCGCAACACCGGCGGCACCGCAGGCCCTGCGCAGGGGCACGGGTTGGAACGTTCCGGTGCAAGCCGGGCAGGTTCTGTGGAAGGACGGCAGGGCCGTCGTCGCCAGCAATGGCCAGGTGCAGATCAGCGACGATGGGCTGCAGCATTGCCTCAGCCTGACCCGACGCGAAGGCGCGTTGGAATCGCTGCACAGCCCAATGGTCTGCGTCGGTCCGCAGCAGGTGCTGAAGGGTGCGCAGCGCTGGCCGTTCACCTCGGCCAAGGCCGGGCAGGTTCGCCTGCGCCTGCAATATCGAAACCCGAATGGGCCGATCAACACCGGCGTCACGGCTGCGGTCAAGCAGCTGGTGCTGCAGTGCCCGGGGCAGCCGTTGCAGCGGCACACGGTCACGCTGCCGCACAGCGTGGCCGTGCAGGACTCGACCTCGGCAACATTCACGGTGCCAAAGGGTCAGTGCACGGCCGCGCTTGAAGAGGGCTTCAACATGAGCGCGCTTGAACATTTCGCGCACTACACCGGGGGCAAGGGCGGCCGCGAGGGCGTGCTCAACCAGGCCCAGGTGCAGGCGCTGACGGTGGCGCCGGTGGCGATGGAAGAGGGTGCACGATGAATCGTCCCGCCAAACCGCAGCTGTCGTTCTGGCAGATCTGGAACATGTGTTTCGGCTTCCTCGGCATCCAGTTCGGGTTCGCCCTGCAGAACGCCAACGCCAGCCGCATCTTCGAGACGCTGGGTGCGGACATCGACGCGGTGCCCGGGCTGTGGATTGCCGCGCCGCTGACCGGCCTGCTGGTGCAACCGGTGATCGGTTACCTGTCCGACCGCACCTGGACCCGCTGGGGTCGCCGTCGTCCGTACTTCATGATCGGTGCGGTGTTGACCACGCTGGCGCTGCTGGTGATGCCGAACTCGCCGACGCTGTGGATCGCGGCCGGCACGCTGTGGGTGCTGGATGCCTCGATCAACGTATCGATGGAGCCGTTCCGTGCCTTTGTCGGCGACCAGCTGGCGCCACACCAGCGTCCGGCCGGCTACGCGATGCAGAGCTTCTTCATCGGCGTGGGCGCCATCGTCGCCAGCTTCCTGCCATTCATCCTGGCCCACTTCGGCGTTGCCAACACCGCGGCCGCCGGGGAAGTGCCCGACACTGTGCGCTATGCGTTCTACTTCGGCGCGGTGGTGCTGCTCGCGGCGATCACCTGGACGGTGGTCAGCACCCGCGAATATTCACCGGCGGAGCTGGCCGGGTTCGATGATGCCGAGCCGCCGGCGCATCACGCGGCGGCCGCGATCAACGGCCCGGCTTCATGGACGCGGGTGACCCTGTGGCTTGGGTTGGGTGTGTTGTTGGCGCTGCTGATCACCTGGCGGCAAGGCGACAGGATGCTGTACGTGCTGGCAGGCCTGTGCGCCGGCTACGGCCTGCTGCTGGCGGCCGCGCGCACGCTGCCGGCCACGCATATGCTGGCCGCCATCGTCGGCGACCTGCGCGCAATGCCGGTCACCATGCGCCGCCTGGCGTGGGTGCAGTTCTTCTCGTGGTTCGCGCTGTTCGCCATGTGGATCTACACCACCGCTGCGGTGGCCGGTACCCACTTCGGTTCGACCGATCCACAGTCGGCCGCCTACAACGAAGGTGCCAACTGGGTGGGCGTGCTGTTTGGCGCCTACAACGGCTTCGCTGCGCTGGCGGCGGTGCTGATTCCGCCGATGGTGCGTGCGATCGGCCTGCGCTGGAGCCACCTGGTCAACCTGTGGCTGGGTGGCGCCGGCCTGGTCTCGCTGATGTTCATCCGCGACCCGCACTGGCTGCTGCTGTCGATGGTGGGTGTGGGCTTTGCCTGGGCCTCGATCCTGTCGTTGCCGTATGCACTGCTGTCCGACAGCGTGCCGGCGTCGAAGATGGGCGTGTACATGGGCATCTTCAATTTCTTCATCGTGATTCCGCAGCTGGTGGCGGCCAGTGCGCTTGGCTTTGCCCTGCGCGCATGGCTGGGTGGCCAGCCGATGCATGTGCTGGTGCTGGGCGGCTGCAGCCTGTTCCTGGCCGGCCTGTGCGTGCTGCGGGTTCCGTCCCGTCCGGAGGTGGTGTGATGCGTGGTGTCCTGGCTGTTGCTGTTTCCCTTGCCCTGTTCGCCGGCCAGGCCGCGGCCGCGCCGCGCCCGGACTACGTCGGCACAACCGAGCCGTTCGCCAGCGATGCGGTGTACTTCGTGGTCACCGACCGCTTTGTCAACGGTGACCCGTCCAACGACCATCGTGACCAGGGTGGCGCGCACCGCACCTTCGATATCCCGGTGCCATGCCCGGACAAGGTGGACGGCAACATCGGCTACCTCGGCGGCGACTTCCGTGGCGTGCTCGACAATGCGCAGTACATCCGCAACCTGGGCTTCGGTGCGGTGTGGATCACACCCATCGTCGACAACCCGGACGAGGCCTTTACCGGCAGCAAGCCGATCAGCTGTACCAGCACGCTGACCGATCGTGGCAAGACCGGTTACCACGGCTACTGGGGCATCAATTTCTACAAGCTCGACGAGCACCTGCCGAGCAGGGACCTGGACTTCGCCGGGCTGACCAAGGGCCTGCACGGTGCTGGCTTGAAGGTGGTGCTGGACATCGTGGGCAACCACGGTTCGCCGGCCTGGACCATGCCGACACGGCAGCCCCAGTTCGGGCAGATCTTCGACAAGGACGGAAAACTGATCGCCGACCACCAGAACCTGCCACCGCAGAAACTGGATCCGAAGCACAACCCGTTGCACGCGTTCTACAACAACATCGGTCCGGTCGACAGCAAGGACGGCTCGATCTTCGACGGCAACCTGGCCGAGCTGTCGGACTTCAACCAGGACAATCCGGCGGTGATGGACTACCTGGTCGGCGCCTACCTGCAGTGGACCGCGCAGGGCGTGGACGCGTTGCGCATCGACACCATCGGCTGGCTGCCGCACCCGTGGTGGCATGAATTCGTCAAGCGCATCCGCGCCGAGCATCCGGGCATGTTCATGTTCGGCGAAGCGTTCGACTACGGTGCCGCGCGCATCGCCGAGCACACCTGGCCCGCCAACGCGAACGTGAGCGTGCTCGATTTCCCATTGCGCGGCGCGCTGGAGCAGACCTTCGGCACCGCCAACAAGGGCTTCGAGACACTGGCCGAGCCGCTGCACCTGAGCGGCGGACCGTACGCCAACCCGTACGAGCTGATGAGCTTCTACGACAACCACGACATGCCGCGCCTGCAGGCCAGCGACGATGGCTTCATCGATGCGCACAACTGGCTGTTCACCGCGCGGGGCATTCCGGTGGTCTATTACGGCTCGGAGACGGGCTTCATGCGTGGCCGTGCCGAGCACGCCGGCAATCGTGCGTACTTCGGCCAGCCGCGTGTGGATGCGGCGCCGAAGAGCCCGATCTTCGCGCCGCTGCAGCGTATCGCCAGGCTGCGCGAAGCCACCCCGGCGCTGCAGCGCGGCCTGCAGGTGAACGAGCGCCTGCAGGGCGATGAGGCAGTGTTCTTGCGCGTGCTGCAGCATGGCGAGGTGGCGCAGACCGCGCTGGTGCTGCTGAACAAGGGCGACAGGGCAAAGAGCTTCACTGTGTCGCGTTACGTCCAGGCGGGCCGCTGGCGCGATGCGCTGGACGGCGGTTCGTTGCAGGTGAACGGTCTGCTGAAGGCCGACGTGCCCGCGCACGGCGTGAAGGTCTATGTGCTGGACGCTGCCGTGCAGCAGCCGGCGCTGCAGGCCGAGCTGGACAAGGCGATGGCCGACCAGAAGGCGCGGGACCAGCGTCTGGGGCGGTAGTGCCGGCCGCTGGCCGGCAGCCCCGGATTCCGGGTACCTGCAGGTGCCGGCCAGTGGCCGGCACTACCGGGTTTGGCCGCATCCGGCACAATAGGCACCCCTCACGCCGCGCCGTATCGCCATGACCGACCTCGCCCCGCAGACCCCGATCGAAACCCTGCTGAAGGCGGCGATGGACGGGGCGGTGCCAATCCGCGCCTTCATGGAGGCCTTCGTCGCTTGCGAGGTGGTGCTGCTGACCGGCAGCCTGGTCACCCCGGACGGCAGCGGCTTCGACCCGCTGCTGTTCGACAAGCAGGGTACCCTGCACGTGGCCGTGTTCACCGATCCATCGCGGGTGGGCATCTACAGCCAGCAGGCGCAACACCAGATCCGCTGGCTGATGCTGGACGTGCTGCGCCGCGTGCCGGGTGGCTACGGCGTGGTGATCAACCCGGGTACTTCGCTGGGCTTTGAGATCTCGCCCAGCGGCGTTGGCGAGATCCTGAAGGACTTCGCCCAGGGCTGAGTTGCCGTCGCGCCATTTGTAGCGTCGAGCCATGCTCGACTGCCTTTCGCGCATGGCCTGATGTGTCGAGCATGGCTCGACGCTACAGAAGGCTTCCCTTCGGGCGCCGTCCATGATCCCCTTGGGTGACATCGGGATCGAGGCATTGCCATGGAATTCAGGGGACTACCCGCCGACGCACCGGAACGGCAGCAATTGGCCCAGTGGTACCACGCGGAATGGGGCCAGGACGCCGGCCTGACACTGGGACAGGAACTGCAGCGGCTCAATCCGCCACAGGACGCCGAAGGTTTCCCGCACCTGATCGCCGTATTCGATGACGGTCAGGTGGTTGGCGCAGTCCAGCTCAAGCGGCGGGAAATGCAGGCGTTCCCACAGTACGAACATTGGCTGGGCGGCGTATTCGTGGCCGACAGCCATCGCGGGCGTGGGCTGGCTGGCGCGCTGGTGGAGCAAGCAGCGGCGCAGGCGGTGCGAATGGGGGTTTCCGATCTCTACCTGCAGACCGAGGCCCTGGACGGTGGGCTGTATGCGCGGCTGGGCTGGAAGCCGCTGCAGGAAGCCGACAACCGCAGCTATCGCGTGCTGGTGATGGTGCGCAGGTTGGCCGCATGAGCGTATCCACGGCACGCCATTCCCGCTCGGCCCTGATCTTCCTGATCGCGGCGATCGCTGCCGCGCTGGTGTCCATGCCCCTGCTGCGCGCGGTGGGCATGGTGCTGTGGCCGGTGTTCGTCATTGCCTGGCTGATCAACCTGGGCGCGGCCTGGCATCTGGCCCAGTGGGCGCGCCAGCAGCGCCGTTCGGCGTGGGCATTCGGGCTGCCGGCGGCGCTCGGTACCGTCGCCTCGATCGTGGTCTATGTGCTGCTGGCGTTGCTGGGGCCGAAGGCCGCGGCGTCGCCCGGCGGCTGACGCCCTCATGCCGGGCGTGTCCTGGCATTAGCGGGGGGGCGAGCCGTGTGTTGGCAGGTCGCGTGTCAGATGAACGGCCCCGTCAAGCGCATTGCGCCGCGCATCCGACTGCTCGACATATCTCAGCAGATCCTGCTGCAGTACCCGACGGCTGAGGGCTCTCAGGCGCTCGAGTTCTGTCTCCGACCTGCCCGGTGATCTGGCGGAAAGGTGCAGGCTGTTGGCGATGTTCAGAGAGATTCTGCGGCGAAGGTCGGCCTCGTCCCTTGGCTGCCCCTGTTCGTCGAAAAGAAGTTGGATCGACATCGCAAGTTCATTGCTGTACTGCTGCCGCAGGCTGGGAAACGTCTGGATTACGTATAGCCCTCCCAGTAGGGAGGAGATCATGGCGATCAGGATATGCGTTCCCAGCAGAAGCCACTTCTTCATTGTGTTGCTCCTAGCGAGGCAGGACCCATTCGCAACGATCCAGCCTGGATGCTTCTCACAAGTGGAACTCCTTGGATGAGGAATCATGTCTGTGGACCCGCCTCGTGTTCGAGGTTGTTCCGTAGCTCCACATTGCGGGCGCGGCGATCCGCCTTGCATCAGCGGTCTGCTCGCGAAGCGCAAGGATTCTGGATCAACGTGATGTCAGGAGACGGGAAGCGGGCGCGCGAGCCGGAGTGCGACAAGGGGCATCGTTGCTGATGCGGTTATGCCTGGGACAGACGTCAGGGGAGAGTCTTCAGGCAGATGGTGCCGAGCATGGCTCGGCACTGCAGATGGACTACGCGCGATGCCAGCGATCAGTCGGGGTAGTGAGCTAAAGCAGAACCTTCAGCCATGGATCATCGCGATCACGTTGCATTCCCATACACGCAGTCGACGGTGGTGCTGGCCGCTACCGGCACCACCGCATACCTCATATCGTTACCTTGCGCCGGTTGTCATCGCTCACCCGGTCGATCAGCTTGTTGTACGGGTCGAAGCCCGCTTCATCCGGCTTTTCGTCCACCGTTACCGTGATCTTAGGCTCCGCACTGGTGATGTGGTGGCGCTGCAGGTACAGCACCTTCTGGTCGCGCTCCTTGCCCGACGGCCCATTGGCGAACACGCCGACCTCGACCCAGTCATCCATCTTTCCGTCGCTCTCCTTGCCCTTGCCGTCGGCGTACTGCTTGGCGGCGTGCAGGTCCAGGGTCACGTCGTAGCGGCCGTCATCGCGCTTGCGGGCGCTGGCGGCCATTACGCGGTTGTCGTAGAAGCTGATCTTCTCGAACAGGTCGGTGACCAGCTGCTGGCGGTCGGCCGGGGTCTCGGCGCGGATGTAGTCCAGCAGCTCGCGTGAGGTGGTGTACGGCGGTTGCTGGTACCCCTTGTCCTGCAGGAAGCGCTTCAATGCGCGGTTAAGCGCCTGCTCGCCGATCTCCTCGCGCAGCCGGTAGAACACCAGCGAACCCTTCTGGTAGTGGATGTACTGCTGGTTCTCCACACGTTCCAGCGGCTGTTCCTCGATGGCCTCGCCGCCGCGGCCGGACAGGTAGCCGTCCAGTTCGCGCTTGAGGAACTGGCGCATGTGCTGGCGGCCGTACTCCTGCTCCATCACCATCAGCGCAGAGTACTGCGACAACGATTCGGACAGCACCGTCGCGCCCTGCACGTTGGCACCGATCACCTGGTGCGCCCACCACTGGTGTGCGATCTCGTGCGCGGTCACGTAGAACACGTAGTCCACCTTGTCCGGGTCACGCAGGTCGGCGATGAAACCGATGGCCTCGGAGTAGGGGATGGTGTTGGCGAACGACTGCGCGAAGCGCGCATAGCCTGGGAACTCGATGATGCGCACCTGGCGATGCTGGTACGGGGTGAAGTTCGCCTCGTAGTAGGCCAGCGATTTCTGCACCGCTTCGATCATCCGGTCCACGTTGTAGCCGTGCGCCGGATCGAAGTAGACCTCGATCGGTATGTCCTTGTACTTTGCCTTGCGCACCTCCCAGCGCGCCGACAGATAGGCGTAGAAGTTCAGCATCGGTCGATCCATGGCATAGCTGAAGCAGCGCCGGCCATTTACCGTGGTCTCCTTCAGAAGGTAGCCCGGCGCCAACGCCACCTGGTCCGGTGCCGTGCAGACCGTGGTGCGGAAGTCGAGCCAGTCGGCATCGTTGGCTATGTACGTGTTGGCACGCGCGGCTTGGTCTTCCAGCTTGGGCATGCGCCGCGGCTCACCCAGGTCGCGCTTGCGCCGCTCGTTGCGGTCGGTGATCTCCGCGCCCTCGTTGTAGCCGAACGACGGCAGTACGCGGCTGTTGAAGAACGTGCCGTTGCCCACGATGTTGCTCGGTGCCTGGCCGGCGGTGATGCCATTGGGTTTCTGCACCACCCGGAAATGGACACGTCGGCTTTCGCCCGGTTGCAGCGGTTTCTGCAGGCGGTAGATGCGGTAGCCGAGATCGGCGTCATGCATCGATAGTGTCTGCCCACCCAGGTCGACCGCGACCAGCTGCTTGTCATCGCCCATCGAGACGTGCACGTCCTGGATCGGCGTGGCGTGGGTATTGCGCACCGTCCAGTTTGCATCGATCACCATCGACTGCGATTCCGGGAACAGGTCCACGCGGTTGTCCACCGCCACGATGCGGGGCTGCGGCAGGTTGCGGTACTTCGACAGCTCGCGCTCGTAGCGGGCCTGCAGATCCAGCTGCTGGTCGGGCGAGATGAACTCGTTGCGGATGTTGGTGCTCCAGTACAGCCAGCCGCCCACGGCGACAAAGGCAAGGGCGGCCACTGCGGCGAAGGCACCGGTCGGGCCGCGCAGGCGACGGCCGGCCAGGGCCAGGCGCTGGCGCAGGCTCTGGCTGACACCTCGTACCCAGAAGGCCGACGCCAGGCACATCAAGGTCAGCAGGAACAGCGCCCAGTAGCCCTGGAACGCCAGCTGCCCGGTCAGGAAGTGGCCGTAGCCGTTCATGTCCGAATAGGGCGCGTTGGGCCAGCTGCCGAAGTTGTACAGGTTCTGCGTGTAGTCGAGCAGGCCGAGCACGCCCTGGCCGATCATCACCACGATCAGCAATGCGTAACCGACGAACTTGTTGTTGGTGAGCACCTGCAGCACCAGCGCCAGACCCCCCATGAGGATGTAGACCACCGAATCCAGCGCCAGGCTGCGCAGGTAGAGCAGCGGCTCCAGATGCGTGTAGCCCTTGGCCAGCTGCACGCCCATCGCCGCCAGCGCGCCGGCGGCCTGGAAGCAGATGATCACGGCCAGCAGTGCGGTGAACTTGGCCAGCAGCGGCACCCAGTTCGGCACCGGCATGGCATCGGTCACTTCATTGATGCGCGCACTGCGTTCCTTCCAGACCAGCTCACCGGCGAAGAACAGCACGATGATCACCAGCAGCCAGCTGAAGGCCCCCTGCAGGCCCATGATCATCTGCGAGGTGACCGGCCAGATCGAGGTGCCGTACAGGGTCTGCCGGAACAGCGCGCTGGGCAGGAAGTTGGCCAGGCCCAATACCAGCAGCACGATGAACGGCACGCTGCGCAGGACGCCGCGTGTATCGAAGCGGACCTGGCGCAGGAACTGCTGCCACGCCGTGCTGGCAGTGAACGCCGGTATCACGCGCGGCAGTGTCGCGCGGGTGGGGCGGACCACGCTGGCATCGGCAGCCGGTTGCGCCTGTCTGCGGCCCCAGCGCGGACGGCCACTGCCGCTGCGTTCGGTGCGGAACAGCGCGAAGGTGGCGGCGAACAGCGCGGCAGCCACGCCCAACCACAGGGCGCGGTTGGCCAGCAGGTAACCGGCCAGCTCGGGAATCCCGTTGTTGCGCTCGGCGGTGGACCAGTAGCGGATCGTGCGGCCCAGTGCGCGCATGCCCAGCGGTTCGCTCAGCACCGCGATCCACGTGTTGTCGATGTCGCGCAGCAGGGCCGCGCTGGCGCCATACAGCACCAGGTAGGCCACCAGGCCGATGTAGACCCACAGGATCGAGCGGGTCAGCGCCGCCAGCAGCGACAGCAGCGCGGTGGTGAACAACAGGTTGGGAATGACGATGACTGCGAACGTCCACGCATAGCCCTGCCAGCTGATCGGGCCCATGCGTTCGGGATCGACCCACGGCATGAACGGTGCCAGCCATAGGCCGAACGCGATCAGCACGTAGACCAGCAGGCCTGCCGCCAGGGCGGCGGCGATGCGCCCGCCCAGGTAGTCGCGGCGTTTCACCGGGCTGGCGAAGATCAGTTCAGCGGTACCGAGTTCGAAGTCACGCAACAGCGCGTTGCTGACGAACAGCGCGGTGACCAGCATGCCGAGCAGGGTGAAGATGCCCAGCATCTGTGCGATCACGGTGGGCGCGTTGCTGTGCACGTTGCCGGCGCCACCGCCGATCTGCACCGCGTCGCTGGAGGCGGCGGCGAAGGCAAGCAGGGCGAACAGCCCGGCCAGCAGCCACAGCAGCGGGGAGCGCAGCTGCTCGCGCAGCTCGAAGCGGAAGAAGTTGAGGATCATGGCGTGCTCCGCTCAGGCTGCCGCGCGGGCACGGGCCTGCAGGCGCAGGCGCTGGAAGTACACGTCCTCGAGGTCGGGGGCTACGGCGGCGAAGCCGTCGCCGGGGTCATTGGCGCTGTGTACGTGAATCACCGGGCGACCACCGACCAGGCGGGTGGACAGCACCACGTAGCGTGCCTCGTGGTCGGCCAGTTCCGAAGGATCGACCTGCTTGCGCCAGACCTGGTGCTGCAGGGCGTCGATCGCTTCGCTGGGGCGGCCGGTCAGCAGCACCTGGCCCTTGTTCATGATCGCCATCGTCGGGCACAGATCGGTCACGTCTTCGACGATGTGGGTGGACAGGATCACCGCCACGTTCTCGCCGATGGCCGCCAGCAGGTTGAGGAAGCGGTTGCGTTCCTCCGGATCGAGGCCGGCAGTGGGCTCGTCGACGATCACCAGCCGCGGGTCACCCAGCAGCGCCTGGGCGATGCCGAAGCGCTGGCGCATGCCGCCGGAGTAGGTGCCGAGCTTGCGCTTGCGCGCGTCCCACAGGTTCACCTGCTGCAGCAGTCCATCGACCACCTCGCGGCGCTGCGCGCGTTGGGTCAGGCCCTTGAGCACCGCGAAATGTTCCAGCAGGTCCAGCGCGCTGACTTTCGGGTACACGCCGAAATCCTGCGGCAGGTAGCCCAGCCGGCGGCGCACCGCGTCCTTGTCGCGCAGTACGTCGATCGGCGCCTCGCCTGGAATGGTGAGGGTGGCCGTGCCGCTGTCGGCTTCCTGCAGGGTGGACAGCGTGCGCATCAGCGACGACTTGCCGGCGCCGTTCGGACCGAGCAGGCCGAACATGCCGCGCGGGATGTCCAGGGTGACGTTGTTGAGGGCATGCACGCCGTTGGCGTACGTCTTGGACAGCGAATCGATCTTCAGCATGCGACGTACACCTTTCCATGGGCGATGTCTGCGCGTTATCCGCGCATCGGCTTCCGTGCGCATCCGCCGTTGGTCATGGGGGGAGAATTCCGCCGTCGCACGTTGAGGCGTGGCGGGAGGTCTGGTGGCGCTTACCGGCGCAGCGACGATTCCCGCACCACCAGCTTCACCGGGATGCTCTGGCCCTCCACCGGTTGCCGGCCGATCAGCGTCAGCAGGCGCTCCACCAGCAGCTGGCCGGCCTGCTTGGTGTCCTGCTGCACGGTGGTCAGCGCCGGAGACACCGAGGCCGCCAGCGGGATGTCGTCGAAGCCGGTCACCGCCACGTCCTGCGGCACCCGTAGCCCGGCCTCGCGCAGGGCGCGCATCGCACCGATGGCGATCAGGTCGCTGGCGGCGCAGATCGCATCGATCGGTTCGCCGCGCGCCAGCAGCGCCTGGCAGGCCTCCTGGCCGGAAGCCTCGGTGGTGATCGCATCGTGCTGCAGCGCCGGTTCGGCGGCCAGGCCGTGGTCCTGCAGGGCCGTGACATGGCCGCGGTAGCGCTCCTGGAATTCGGGGTAATGGCTGGAGGCATGGCCGAGGAAGGCGATGCGGCGGCAGCCCTGCTGCAGCAGGTGGGTGGTGATGTCATGCCCGCCCTGGAAGTTGTCGCTGCCGATCGACACGCCGGGCTGGCCGGGCAGGGCGGCGCCCCAGCGCACGAAGTGCGTGCCCTGTTCGACCAGCCGCTGCAGGCGGTCGCGCGATTCGTGGTAGTCGCCGTAGCCGAGCAGGATGATGCCGTCGGCCTTGTTGCTGTCCTCGTAATCGGCCTGCCAGTCGGTGGACAGTTGCTGGAACGAGACCAGCAGGTCCTGCCCGTGCAGCGCGCAGGCACGGGTGATCGAGCCCAGCATCGAGTGGAAGAACGGGTTGATCAGCGAGTCGTCGTTGGTCGGGTCCTCGAAGAACAGCAGGGCCAGCGTGCCGGCATTGCGCAGGCGCAGGCTGGAGGCGTTCTTGTCGACCTTGTAGTTCAGCTCGCGGGCGATGCGCAGGATGCGCTCGCGGGTCTCGGCGTTGACCATCGGGCTGCCCCGCAGGGCCCGCGACACGGTCGGCTGGGAGACCCCGGCCAGGTGGGCGATGTCCAGGGAGGTGGCTTTGCCTTTGATCGTCATGGGAACGCGGGAGGGGGCAGGGGGAGGAGCCTGGGCATGATGCCATGGGCAGACGGCAATGCCCCTCCGGATGTCCACTGAAGCGAGGGTAAGTCATTGCCGGACAAGGAAATCAGTTCAATCCTCCTGCGCGGCCGGGGTCTTCTGATCGGGCGGATGGCGGCGGCAATGCTAAGATGCATCGTTCTCGCATTCCCCCAAATTTCAACAGGGGCGGCCTCGCCTACTGCACCCCCGCCCGGGGCTGTGCTATCACTGGCGGTCTGCCCCTGGACAACGGACGAAGGTACCTATGGCGCGCGGCATCAACAAAGTCATCCTGGTCGGCAATCTCGGCAACGACCCGGACGTGAAGTACACCCAGGGCGGCATGGCGATCACCCGCATCAGCCTGGCCACCACCAGCGTCCGCAAGGACAAGGATGGCAACCAGCAGGAGCGCACCGAATGGCACCGCGTGGTGTTCTTCGGCAAGCTCGGCGAGATCGCCGGCGAGTACCTGCGCAAGGGCAGCTCGGTCTACGTCGAAGGCAGCCTGCGCTACGACAAGTACACCGGCCAGGACGGCGTGGAGAAGTACTCCACCGACATCATTGCCGATGAAATGCAGATGCTGGGCGGCCGCGGTGAAGGCGGTGGCGGCGGCGGTGGTGGCAACTACGGCGGCGATCGTCCGCAGCGCCAGCAGGCGCCGCGCCAGGAGTATGGCGGCGGTGGTGGCGGTGGCGGCCAGCGTGGTGGCCAGGGCGGCGGCTATGGCAACCAGGGCGGCAACCAGGGCGGCGGTTACGGCAACCAGGGTGGCAACCAGCGTCCGCAGCCGCAGCAGGCGCCGCCCATGGATGACTTCGCTGACGACGATATTCCGTTCTGATCGAACGCTCGTTCGCAGCAGAAAAGAAAGCCCCGCTCATGCGGGGCTTTTCTTTTTGCGCGATGCCATCTGCGTTGTGCCTCGCACCATCAGTTTTTCGTGCACCGCGACTTGCAAACAGACAATTTCCTCCCCTATGGTGCAATCGATTGCATTGCTGTGAATCGTTGCGTTTGATACCGGTTGGGAGGCCGGAAGGTGGATGTCCATCCATTCGATCAGACCGGCTCCTTCGAGGGGGCTCACGCGGCGCGATGCGCTGCGCATCGCAGTTGCCGGCAGCATTGGCCTGGGGGCCGCGACAACCGCGGGCGCATTGCCCGCATTCGCCGCCACGGCGCCACTCAAGGGCAACCTGAAGCATTCCGTCGCACGCTGGACCTTCCCGCAGCTGTCCGTTGCCCAGCTCTGCACGACGGTGAAGGACATCGGCTTTGCCGCGATCGACCTGGTCGGCCCGGAAGACTGGCCCACGCTGAAGGCGAATGGCGTGTACAGCTCGATGTGCAACGGCGCGGAACTGGGCCTGACCAAGGGCTTTGCCGGCCGCGAGTTCCACGACCAGCTGGTGGAACGCTACACGCGGCACATCGATCTGGTCGCCGATGCCGGCTATCGAAACCTCATCTGCTTTTCCGGCAACCGCAACGGTATGGACCCGCAGGACGGCATGGCCAATGCCGAGGCCGGGCTCAAGCGCATCCTCGGGCATGCCGAGAAGCGCGGCGTGGTGCTGGTGATGGAACTGCTCAACTCCAAGGTCGATCATCGCGACTACCTGTGCGACCACTCCGCGTGGGGTGTGGAGCTGTGCCAGCGGCTCGGCTCGGACAATTTCGGCCTGCTCTACGACATCTACCACATGCAGATCATGGAGGGCGACATCATCGCCACCATCGGCAAGCATCACGCCTGCTTCAAGCACTACCACACCGCAGGCGTGCCTGGCCGGAACGAGATCGGAGACCAGCAGGAGCTCCACTATCCAGCCATCTGTCGCGCGATCCGCGACACCGGTTTCAAGGGGTATCTGGCGCAGGAGTTCACGCCTGCAGCGCCCGATCCCGTTGCCTCATTGCGCGAGGCGATCCGCCTCTGCGACGTCTGAAACGATATCCACCCAGGTGAGAAACCCATGGCAGATAATCACTACGACGCCATTGTTGTTGGCTCGGGAATCAGTGGCGGTTGGGCGGCGAAGGAGCTGACCGAGAAGGGCCTGAAGGTCCTGATGCTGGAACGCGGGCGCAACATCGAGCACGTCAAGGACTACGTCAACGCGATGAAGGAGGCGTGGGATTTCCCGCACCGCAACCGGCCAACGCAGGCAATGAAGGCCGAGTTCCCGGTGCTGATGCGCGACTACGGCCTGGCCGAGAACCTGGAAGGGATGTGGGCCAACGAACAGGAATCGCCCTACATCGAGACCAAGCGCTTCGACTGGTTCCGTGGCTACCACGTCGGTGGTCGTTCCTTGATGTGGGGGCGGCAGAGCTATCGCTTCTCCGATCTGGATTTCGAGGCCAACCTCAAGGACGGCATCGCCACCGATTGGCCGATCCGCTACGCCGATATCGCGCCGTGGTACGACCATGTAGAGAAGTTCGCCGGCATCGCCGGCACGCGCGAAGGACTGGACGTGCTGCCGGACGGCGAGTTCCTGCCTCCGATTCCCCTGAACATCGTCGAGAAGGATGTGGCCGCGCGCATCAAGAAGGCCTTCGGCGGAACGCGGCACATGATCCACTCGCGCACTGCCAACATCACCCAGCCGATGCCCGAGCAGGGGCGCGTGAACTGCCAGTACCGCAACAAGTGCATCCTGGGCTGTCCCTTCGGTGCCTATTTCTCGACCCAGGCGGCGACGCTGCCAGCGGCGATGAAGACCGGGAACCTGACCTTGCGGCCGTTCTCGATCGTCAAGGAAGTGCTCTACGACAAGGACCGCAAGCGCGCGCGCGGCGTGGAGGTCATCGATGCTGAGACCGGGCAGACCTACCAGTACACGGCCAAGGTCATTTTCCTCAACGCGTCGTCGTTCAACTCGACGTGGCTGCTGATGAATTCGGCCACCGATGTCTGGGAAGGGGGGCTGGGCTCCTCGTCGGGGGAGCTCGGGCACAACGTGATGGACCATCATTTCGGGGCCGGCGCCTCGGGCCGGGTCGAGGGTTACGAAGACAAGTACTACTTCGGCCGCCGTCCCTGCGGCTTCTACATTCCGCGGTTCCGCAACGTCGCGGCCGACAAGCGCGGCTACCTGCGCGGGTTCGGCTACCAGGGCGGTGCCAGCCGCACCGGATGGTCGCGCGAGATCGCCGAGCTCAACATCGGTGCCGATCTGAAGGAGGCACTGACCGTGCCGGGTGACTGGCGCATCGGCATGACCGGGTTCGGTGAAATGCTGCCGCACCACGACAACACGATCCGCCTGGACCACGACCGCAAGGACAAGTGGGGACTGCCGGTGCTGGCGATGGACGTGTCCATGCGCGCCAATGAACTGGCGATGCGCAAGGACATGGCCGCGGATGCCGCCGAGATGCTGGAGGCGGCCGGCGTCAAGGACGTGAAGATGCACGACAACGACTATGCCCCGGGCAAGGGCATCCACGAGATGGGGACCGCACGCATGGGACGTGACCGGAAGAGCTCGGTATTGAATGCGCACAACCAGGTCTGGGATGCCCCCAATGTCTATGTGACCGACGGTGCCTGCATGACCTCCAGCGCCTGCGTGAATCCCTCGCTGACCTATATGGCGCTGACCGCGCGCGCGGCCGACCATGCGGTACGCGAACTGAAAGCGGGGAACCTCTGATGGATCGCCGCGAACTGTTGAAGATGATCGTTGCCGCAACCGGTGCGGCCATGGTTGGCCTGCCTGCGCTGGTGCATGGCAAGGTGCCGGCTGCCGGGGCGATGCCCGCGTTCTCCGATGCCGACATCGGCATGCTGGACGAGATCGCCGAAACCATCCTGCCGCAGACAAGGACGCCCGGGGCCAAGGACGCGGGTGCCGGTGCGTTCATGGCGACGTTCGTCAGCGACTGCTACACCGCCCGGCAGCAGGCGACGTTCCGCGCCGGCCTGGCCGACATCGACACGCGCGCCGGTGGCCGTTTCGTATCGCTCACGCCGGAAGCCCGCACCGGGTTGCTGCGAAGGCTGGACGCCGAAGCCAAGGCACGCAATGCCGACGTGACCGAGACCGGCACTCCCGAGGAAGGCGAGGCCATGCCGCATTACTTCACGATGATCAAGCAGCTGGCCATCTTCGGCTTCTTCACTTCAAAGGTCGGGGCGACCGGTGTGCTGCAGTACGTCGCCGTGCCGGGCCGCTACGACGGTGACCTGGCCTATGTCCCCGGTACGCCCGCGTGGGGGACCAGCTGATGGACACCACCCTGATGCTCCGCCCTGCGTTGATCACGGCCGGCCTGCTGGCCGCTGCATCTGCATTCGCTCAGGACGGCGCCGACGCTGCGCGTGACCCGAAGAAGACCGAAGTGTGGACGCCCGTGCCCGCATTCGTGGCCACGCCGCCAGGCAAGGCCCCCTCCGATGCCATCGTGCTGTTCGATGGCAAGGATGTCTCGGCGTGGGAGGCAGAGCAGGGCGGGCGGGTGCCCTGGAAGGTTGCCGATGGCGCCATGACCGTCGTTCCGGGCAGCAAGGGCATCCGCACCCGGCAACGCTTCTGCGATGTCCAGCTGCATGTCGAATGGCGTACCCCCACCGAGACGAAGGGCTTCGACGGCCAGAACCGGGGCAACAGCGGCATCTTCCTGCAGGAACTGTATGAGCTGCAGGTGCTCGACAGTTACAACAACCCGACGTATGCCAACGGCCAGGCGGGTTCGATCTACAAGCAGGCCATGCCACGGGTGAACGCCTCGCGCGCACCGGGCCAGTGGCAGGTCTACGACATCATCTGGAAGGCACCGCGCTTCTCGCAGGGCGGCGGCCTGACGTCGCCCGCGCGCATCACCGTGCTGCACAACGGCGTACTCGTGCAGGACGACACCGTGCTGGCAGGCAGGACCGAGTACATCGGTGCGCCTTCGTACGCACCCCATGCGTGCGCGCCGCTCTATCTGCAGGAGCATGACTCCAGGGTCAGCTACCGCAACATCTGGGTGCGCGAACTGTAGCGGCACGCGGCCGGCGTGGTCGCCGGCCGCCTACTTCGCCAGATAGCTGGCGAGGTCGTCGATCTCCTGCTGCGACAGCTGGGCAAAGGGCGGCATCAATCCTCCGCCCTTCCTGATCTTGTCCTTGACCTGGGCGGGTTGAAGCCGCTTGCCGACGTCGGTAAGCGCTGGGAAGGTCGGCGGTACGCCGGCGCGTTCAGCACCGTGGCAGGCAGTGCAGTGCTGGGCATAGAGTTTCGCGCCGGCGGCAGGATCGTCCTTGGCCCGGGCTGCCGTTGAAGTGCTCATGCCGCCCAGAGCCAGGGCCACTGCCAGGATCATCTTCATGTGGGGCTCCTTGATGCGTCAGCGCCGTGCACGGGTGGGCACGTTGGCGGGCAGGTGTTCACGCAGGTAGTCCGCGCCGGTCTGGATGACCTTGGCCGGGTCGCGTGGCTGGTCGTGTTCGACGATGTACCACTGCACCTTGGCCGCCGCAGCGGCGGGCAGGATCGCGTTCCAGTCCAGCACGCCCTGGCCCACCGCGGCGAATCCGCCTTCATCCTGGGCCTGGCCCTTCGGCGCATTGTCCTTGGCGTGCACCGCAAACACGCGTCCACGGAATTTTCCCAGCATCACCGCCGGGTCCAGGCCCGCGCGTGCAACCCAGGCCAGGTCCAGCTCGGTCTGCAGGTCGGGCCCGGCCGCTGCGAACAGCAGCTCCAGCCCGGTCTGACCGTCGAAGTCGGCCAGCTCGAAATCGTGGTTGTGATAGGCCAGGCGCATGCCCTTGCCGCGCACCTGCTTGGCGATGCGGCCCAGCTCCTTGCCCAATGCGGTCCAGCCCGCGGCATCGGTTGGGCGGTCCTTCTGGTCCAGGTAAGGCACCACCAGCGTGCTGTTGCCGATCGACCGGTTGAACGTCACCACACCATCCAGGTTGCCCCGCAGCTCGGCCAGTGGCACGTGCGACGAAACCGCCTTGATCGAATACCGGTCCAGCAGCTGCTTGAGTTCGGTGGCGCTGGTGTTCTGCGTACCGACCGTTTCCACCGCACGGACGCCCGCGTCGTGGACGATCTTCAACTGCTGATCGAGCGAGCCTGCATTGCGCAGGGTGTACATCTGCACCGCGATCGGCTTCTGCGTGGTGGCGGCTTCGCTCGCGAAGGCGGGCAGGGCAGCGAGCAGCAGGACGAGACTTGCACTTCTACGGAAAAGAGCTTTCATCAACAGATCCTCCCGGAATTCAACCGATGGTGGTCCAGGTACGTGACCTGGCTGATGCAATGACGCGATCAACGATCCGTGCCGAGCGCAGACCGTCTTCGAAGGTGGGCAGGCCCTGCGGCCGCTCGCCTTCAATGGCGCGATAGGTGTCGGCCACAAACGCCTCGAAACACTGGGCGTAGCCCTGTGCATGCCCGGCCGGCAGCATGGAAAGGCGGCGTTGTTCGGCGCTGCCGGCACCGGGGCCGCGCATGAAGGTTTCCTCGCGCTGATCGGGCAGGCCGATCCAGAGTCGTTCGGCATCCTCCTGGTTGAAGGCCACGCTGGCCTTGGCGCCATCGATCTCGAACCAGAGGCGGTTGTGGCGTCCGGCCGAGACCTGGCTGACCGTCAATGACGCCAGCGTGCCGGCGCCGGTCCTGAACATCGCTGCGGCCACGTCTTCGCTGGTGACAGCCTGCATCGCACTGGCGGCCGTTGGCGTGCTGAAGCTCTGCCCGCTGACGGCGCCACGCTCGGCGATTACCGTGGAGAACGCCGCGTTCACTTCGGCGAAGCCCTCGCCACTGACCCATTCGACCAGGTCGCACCAGTGCGAACCGATGTCGGCGAACACGCGCGACGTGCCTCCCAGCGCGGGGTCCACGCGCCAGTTGTTGCTGGCCGGATCCAGCAGCCAGTCCTGCAGGTAGCTGCCGTGGATCAGGTGCAACGGCCCCAGATCGCCCTGGGAGATGCGTGCGCGCGCCTCCCGGACCACTGGGTGGTAGCGGTAGACGAAGGGCACCGTGGCAACCAATCCGGTCGATGCGGCCAGCGCCGCCAGCGCCTGTGCATCGTCCAGCGTCGTCGCCAGCGGTTTCTCGCAGATCACGTGCTTGCCGGCTTCCAGCGCAGCCTGTGCCATGGCGCGGTGCAGATGGTTGGGCGTGCACACGTGCACGACCTGTACCTGCGGATCGGCGATCACCTCCTCGATATCGCGGTAGGCGCGCGGGACATTCCAGGACTGCGCGGCCTCATGCGCGCGCTGCGCTGACGAGGCGGCTACGCCGCGCACCTCGGCACCGGCCAGCAGTGCCGCACGACGATGCACTGCACCGATCATGCCAGCGCCGACGATGGCGATTCCAAGCTTGGGCATCGACGGGGATCCTCAGGGTGTGGAGGGCGCGGCCGTGACCGTCGGCCGGTCGCGGAACAGCAGCAAGAAGGCGATCAACACCACCAGTGCAACGCCGGCCGGGAACAGCCAGATCTGCTGCCAGTCGGGGCCGGCCTCGGTGGTGAAGTGCTCCACCACCGCGCCGGACAGGAAGGTGCCGATCAGCATTCCCACGCCGTAGGTAGCCAGGGTGATGAAGCCCTGCGCGCTGCTGCGCGCGGCGGGGCCGGCATGCGCATCGGTGTAGATCTGGCCGGTGACGAAGAAGAAGTCGTAGCAGATGCCGTGCAGCACGATGCCGATCACCAGCAGCGAGAAGCCGCTGCCCGCATCGCCGAAGGCGAACATGGCGTAGCGCACCACCCAGGCGGCCATGCCGACCGCCAGCATGGTCTTCACCCCCAGCCGCACGAACAGGAACGGCATGGCCAGCATGAGCAGCACTTCGGAGACCTGGCCCAGCGACTGCAGGCCTGCTGCGCCGCGCACGCCCAGGTCGTTGAGATACGGATTGGTGAAGTTGTAGTAGAACGACAGCGGGATGCAGATGGCGATGGACGCCAGGAAAAACACCAGGTAGGCGCGCGACTTCAGCAGTCGCAACGAATCCAGCCCCAGGATCTGCCCCAGTCCGGCATCGCGCTGCTGCGCCAGCGGTGGCGTGTGCGGCAGGGTGAATGCATACAGGCCCAGCACCAGCGATGCCAGCGCGGCCATGCGGAAGGTGAGTTCAAGCCGATGGGCCTGTTCCCAGCCCAGCCAGCCGATCAGCACACCGGCAATGATCCAGCCGATGCTGCCGGCCACGCGTACCAGCGGGAACTGTTTCTCGGGCGACTGCATGTGCCGCATCGCCACGCTGTTGGCCAGTGCCAACGTCGGCATGAACAGCAGCATGTAGCCCATCACGCAGGCCGAGAACACGCTGAAGCTGGTGGCGGTGGACGCCAGCCACATCAGCACCGCGCCGGTCAGGTGCAGCACCGCGAGGATGCGCTGCGCCGCGAAGTAGCGGTCGGCGATCAGGCCGACCAGGAACGGCGCAACGATCGCGCCGATGGACTGGCTGAGGAAGGCGGTGGCCACCTGGCTGGCGCTGGCCTGCAGCGGGCCCTGCACCAGGTAGGTTCCGAGGGTGACGAACCACGCCCCCCAGATGAAGAACTGCAGAAACATCATCGCGCCCAGGCGCGACATGGCGTGCGTCATGGCTTGCCCTCCCGGGGCGGTCTTGGCTCAGATTCCCAGCATGCGGTGCAGTGATGCGGCGTCCGTGCCACTGTCGGCAAAGTCGTCGAAGGCGCGGTCGGTCACGCGGATGATGTGGTCGCGGATGAAGGCGGCACCCTCGCGTGCGCCGTCCTCGGGGTGCTTCAGGCAGCATTCCCATTCCAGTACCGCCCAGCCGGGGAAGTCGTACTGGGCGAACTTCGAGAAGATCGCCTTGAAGTCGATCTGGCCATCACCGAGCGAACGGAAGCGGCCCGGACGCTCGATCCAGTCCTGGTAGCCGCCATACACGCCGCTGCTTGCGCTGGGGCGATACTCCGCGTCCTTGACGTGGAAGATGCCGATGCGCGCGTGGTAGCGGTCGATGAAACCCAGGTAGTCCATCTGCTGCAGCAGCAGGTGGCTGGGGTCGTACAGGATCTTGGCGCGGGGGTGATGATCCACCACATCGAGGAAGCGTTCGAAGGTCGCGCCATCGTGCAGGTCCTCGCCCGGGTGGATCTCGAAGCAGAGATCCACGCCGCAGGCATCGAAGGCATCGAGGATCGGGCGCCAGCGGCGGCCGAGTTCGGCGAAGGCTTCTTCCACCAGTCCCGGTGGGCGCTGCGGCCAGGGATAGAAATAGGGCCAGGCCAATGCGCCGGAGAACGTGGCATGCGCGGTCAGCCCCAGCCGCTGGCTGGCTTTGGCGGCCAACAGAAGCTGCTCCACCGCCCAGGCCTGGCGGGCCGTGGGATCGCCACGTTTGTCCGCGGGTGCGAATCCGTCGAACAGGCTGTCGTAGGCCGGATGGACCGCGACCAGCTGCCCCTGCAGATGGGTGGACAGCTCGGTGATCTGCACGCCATGACCTGCCAGCATGCCGGCGAGGTCGTCGCAGTACGCCTGGCTGCGCGCGGCCTCGGCCAGATCGAACAGGTGGGGCGCCGTGGTGGGGACTTGTACGCCAGAATAGCCCAGACCCGCGGCCCATCCGGCCAGCGTGTCCAGCCGATCAAAAGGAGCCGTGTCGCCGATGAACTGCGCCAGGAACAGCGCTGGACCCTTGAGCGTCTTCAACGTGATTCGCCCTCGATGCAATCGATTGCATTATCCTAGCAGGGGCGCACGCAGGACCTGTTGTGCACTGCACAGCGGGCGGGAGAACTAACGCCATGGCCACCATCTACGACATCGCAAAGCACGTCGGCGTCTCCGCCGGCACCGTGTCGCGTGCACTTTCGCGGCCGGACAAAGTGCTGCCGGCCACGCGCACGCGCATCGAGCAGGCCGCCGCGGCGTTGGGCTACGTGCCCAACACGGTCGCCCGCACGCTCAAGACCCAGCGCAGCGGCAAGATCCTGGTCACGGTGCCGGATATCGCCAACCCGTTCTTCGCGCAGATCCTGCAAGGGGCGGAAGACGCCGCGCAGGCTGTCGGCTATGCGGTGTTGCTGGGCGATACGCAGGACCAACCCGACCGCGAGGAGCGCTACGCTCAGATGCTCCGGCGCAACGAGGCCGACGGCATGATCGTGCTTAGCCATCGCCTGCCACCGACGGCGCGCGAGATTGTCCAGCAGAGGGGGGCTGCCGCGCCGGTGGTCAACGGTTGCGAGTTCGATCCCGCGCTGGGCCTGCCCAGTGTGCACATCGACAATGCCGCCGCCGCACGCGCCGTCATGGAGCACTTGTACGCACTGGGCCATGAACGGATCGCCGTGGTCGGTGGGCCGCCGGACAATCCCCTGCACCAGCAGCGCCTGGAAGGGGTGCGGGCGGCCGGCAAGGCGCGCGGCCGCCTGCGCCAGCTGAGCATCGTGCCCGGGGATTTTTCAGTGGAATCCGGCCATGCGGCTGCCATGGCGCTGCTGGACGGCACGTCCGCACCAACGGCGATCTTCTGCTTCAGCGACCAGATGGCGCTGGGCACCCTGGCGGCCTGCCGGGAGCTGGGCATCCGCGTGCCGGAAGACCTGTCCATCGTCGGCTTTGATGACCTGGCGTCTTCCCGCTACCTCACGCCGCCATTGACGACCATCCGGCAGCCGATGCGGGAAATCGGCGCGCGCGCGGTCAACCTGCTGCTCGCCATCATCGAACAGGTGGATGTTCCGCTTCAACAGACGCTGGATTTCAGCCTGATGGTGCGGGGATCGACGGCTGCGCCCCGACGCGGGTGACCACGGGGTGGGGCCGCGGGAGCGTGGCAGCCGGCCCGCGCGATGTCGTGCAACCTTGATCCCGAATTGACGCAGAGCTGTCAGACTCATCGCAGGCAGCCCGGCAAGGGCCGTAGCAGCAGGTGCGATCGCGCAAGGGGGGCGGCAATGCCATTCTTCACCGATTCGGCGGAAGGCGCGGTCGAAGGCATTGGCGCGGCACGTCGCATCGGCTGGATGCGTTTCGTCGGCAATGGACTGGGAGCGATCCCCATCGCCTCGATCATGCTTGAACGCCAGGATGGCGGGCTGGCGTGGGTCCTGCTGCTGCTCAACGCGCTGGCGTGGCCGGCACTGGCAGTGCTGCTGACCCAGCGCTCCCGCCAGCCGGCGGTCGTCCAGTTCCGCTGCATGGTGGCCGACTCCTTCTTCGGCGGTGGCTGGATCGCCTTCATGGCGTTGAGCGCGGTGCCCAGCGCACTGTTCGCCGCGCTGCTGGTGGCCGACAAGATCGCTGCCGGTGGCGTGCGCCTGGCGATGCGCGCCACGCTGGCCCTGCTGCTGGGCTTCGCACTCACCTGGTGGTTGCTCGGCTTCCCTTACCAACCGGTCACCTCGCAGCGCACGATCGTGCTGAGTGTCCCGTTCCTGTTCGTGTATGGCATCGGCCTCAGCATTCTCAGCTGGCAGCTGGCGCGCCGGGTCAAATCGCAGAACCGTCAGCTGCAGCGGCTCAGCCGGATGGACCCGCTGGTCGAGCTGGCCAACCGTGGCTTCCTGATCCTGCGTGCGCAGCAGGCGCTGGACCGGGCCCAGGGCCAGGGCGGCTTTGCCTGCCTGCTGATGCTCGATGTGGATGATTTCAAGCGCATCAATGACTCGCATGGCCACCGCGCCGGTGACGAGGTGCTGCGGCATATCGCGGCGACATTGCGCACCTTTGCCCGGCCAGGTGATACGCCCGCGCGGCTGGGGGGCGATGAGTTCGTGGTGCTGCTGCGCGACTGCGCGCCCGTCGATGCGATGCACGTGGCCGAGCGGGTGCGCCTGCACCTGCTGGAGGCCGCGCGGCAGGCCACGCCGGGCGTGGAGTTCAGCGTGAGTATCGGCATTGCCGCGACGCCGCGTCGCGGTAGTGTCGAGGACTGGTTGGCACTGGCCGACCGCGCGCTCTACCACGCCAAGCGACAGGGCAAGAACACAGCCAGCTACGGCGAGTGAGTGCGGCACGGCTGCCGCCGAACAAGGCCGAAACGCCCGTTCATCCTGCACGCGGAATCGGCACGCCAATCCTCTACCATGGGCCACCCCGCCCGGACGCGCCGCCCATGCAAGACGCCCTCGTTGCCCAGCCCAAGCCCCCCGTTGCGAGGATCGCGGCCTGGCTGATGATGCTGTTGGGCATGTGGCTGGCGCTGAAGCTCGGCCTGGTGGTAACGCTGCTGTCGGGCCTGCTGGTGTTCCAGCTGACCCATGTGCTGGCGTCCACCGTGGAAGGCAAGCTGCCGCCGGGGCGGGCGCGGGCGATCGCGGTGATCGTGTTGTCGGCAATCATCATCAGCGCGCTGGTGCTGGCCGGCATCGGCGTGGCCTCGTTCTTCCGCAACGAGACCGGTGGGCCGGACGCGCTGCTGGCACGGCTGATGGATATCCTCAATTCGTCGCGCCACCAGGTTCCCGCGCTGCTGCAGCCGTATATCCCCGAAGACATGCCGGCGCTGCGTGCGGCGCTGAATGACTGGGCCGCCGAGCACCAGCGCCAGCTGGGCGTGGCCGGTACCTCGGTGGTGCAGGTGGGTGTACGCGTACTGATCGGCATGGTGCTGGGCGCGATGATCGCGCTGTACGACGAACTGCCGCTGCCGAAGATGGGGCCGCTGGCGCAGGAGCTGATCGGGCGCACCAGCCGCCTGGCCACCGCGTTCCGCCAGGTGGTGTTCGCGCAGGTGAAGATCTCCCTGCTCAACACCATTTTCACCGCCATCTTCCTGCTGGGCGTGCTGCCGTTGTTCGGCGTGCACCTGCCCCTTTCCAAGACGCTGGTGCTGATCACCTTCATCGCCGGCCTGCTGCCGGTGGTGGGCAACATCATCTCCAACACCATCATTGCCATCGTTGCGTTGTCGGTCTCGTTCTATGTGGCCGTGGCCGCGCTGTTGTACCTGATCGTGATCCACAAGCTGGAGTACTTCCTCAATGCGCGCATCGTCGGTGGCGAGATCCAGGCGCGTGCCTGGGAGCTGCTGCTGGCCATGCTGGTGATGGAGGCGGCCTTCGGCCTGCCGGGCCTGGTCGCCGCGCCGGTGTTCTATGCCTACGTGAAGCGCGAACTGGTCGACCAGCGCTGGATCTGACGCGGCTGGGCATGACGTAGTTGTCCCGGTTCGAATGCCCGCACGGCCTTGTCGGTGCGTTCGCGGTCGGCAGGGTATACCCACCGCCACGGTTGGCCCGCGAGTGGCTTGGCGCCTTTGTAGCCGGCCGTTACAGTGTTCGGCACTACAGGGGAAATGTGCATGGCCCGCAAGGCGTCGCCCATCGGATTGCGGACCTGGGTCTGGATCCTGGCTGGGCTGTTCGTAGTCTGTACGCTGCCGCTGATGGCCATCGCACTGGTGCAGGGCACGCTGGGCTTCACGGCCGCCGAGGACAACCTGGCCAGCCTGCGCCAGCTGCGGCAGACCTTCGACCTGGCCAACCTGGTGTCGGCCGAACGCGGCCCCGCCAACAGCCTGCTGGGGGCCGACCTGGCCGATGCGGCCGAGCAGGCACGGCTGGCCGCGCAGCTGGCGGCCGCGCGCAAGCGGGTCGACGCTGCCCTGCTGCAGCTGGACACCGTGTTCAAGGCTGATCCGGGAGTGGTCGACGAGCAAGTGCTGCTGGCCTACGCGCAACGTCGCCTGCAATCGGCGCGGGCTGCGGTCGACCGGGTCGTGGCGCAGCCCCATGACGCACGCCGCGTGGAGGAGGTGGAGCGTGCGATCAGTGGCATGTTCGCCGTGGTCGATCGCCTGCACCTGCTGACCTCGGCACAGATCAACGTGCTGGTCAGCGCCGACCGTGAAGCAGCGATTCCGGCGATGCAGGGCGAGGTGCTGATCGATCTTCGCGAGCATGGTGGCCGCCTGGCCTCGAATGTGATGGCGCCGGTGGCGGTGCCAGGGGCATGGCGGGAGGAACAGGTACGCGCTGCACTGCAGACCGAGGGTCGCCTGTTGGAGCTGTGGCGGTTGGCGGGCAGCCACGAGTCGGTGTTCCGCAGTGACCCGGAATTGTCATGGCACTGGGACATGGCGCGTCGGCAGTTCTTCGGCGAATCGCTGCCGATGATCGAGCAGTTGATCGAAGATGGCCGCCGAGGCCTGCCGCCGCCGTGGACCGCCGCCGAATTCACCACGCGCTACGTGCCGACCCTGCAGTCGCTTGAGGCGCTGCGTGATGGCTACCTGAGCGTGTCCATCGCCCGCTTTGAACGCACCCGCAATCGCGAGGCCATGCGCCTGGCCGTGCTGGTGGCGACCGCGCTGGGCACACTGGTGGTGCTGGGCGTGGCGCTGCGCATTGCCCATCTGCAGATCCTGCGGCCGCTGCTGCAGGCGCAGAAGCAGGTCATCCAGATCGCCTCGGAAGCCCCCGGCCCGGAGCAGCATGTGACCCACCCGCTGGCCGAGATGCAGCGCCTGTTCGATGCCATCGAAGTGCTGCGCGAGAAGTCGCGCGAGCGCTCGGCCTTGACCAGCGAGCTGCGCCAGCTGGCCGGCACCGATGAACTGACCGGGTTGTTGAACCGGCGCGCGCTGGACCAGAGGGTGCAGCAGCGCCATGCCGACGGTGGCAACAGCGCGGTGGTGATCCTGCTTGACGTCGATCGCTTCAAGGCCATCAACGACGGCCATGGGCACGCTGCCGGCGACCAGGTGCTGGTGCAGGTGGCACAGCTGCTGCAGCGCCACCTGCGCCGCAGCGACAGCATCGCCCGTTATGGCGGCGAGGAATTCCTGGTGCTGCTGGCCGACGGTGATCTGGCCGGTGGCCGGCAGCTGGCCGAGTCATTGCGATTGGCCCTGCAGCAGATGGACATCGCGCTGGCCGGCGGCACCGTGCTGCGGGTGACCGCCAGTTTCGGCGTGGCCGAGGGCGGCACCGACGCGCTGGGCTGGCGCACCCTGCTGCGTGCCGCCGATGCGGCCATGTACCGGGCCAAGGCGCATGGGCGTGATCGGGTACGGGTGGCGGGGGGCGGTCGCATCATGCGCTGAGGGCACGCCTCAGCCGATGCGTGCATGCACCCGCCGCAGCGTCCGCGCGATCATCCGGCGCGCGATGGGACGTGGTACCGATAAGCCACGCCAGCGCAGCGCACCCACGCGGAAGGTGGCGGTGGCGGTGGCCAGTACGTTGCCTGCCGGGTCAGTCAGCCAGCCACGCGCGAAGGCGATGCTCCCTTTGCTGTGCTCGACTTCGCCCCAACCGATGATGCGCCCTGGTCGTGCTGGACTGACGAAACTGGTCTTGGATTCCACCGTGACCGCGATGCGGTTGGCGGGCAGAGTGGCGTAGATCGCCGGCCCCATGCAGTCATCCAGCATCGCCGACAGGAAGCCTCCCTGCACGTTGCCCATCGGGTTGGTCAGCATCGGCCCGGCGTCGAACTCGACATGGATGCGGCGCAGTGCGTCGTCGTAGTCGACGAATCGCCAGCCGAGCAGGGTGCCCGCCTGGGAGGGCGGCAGATCACCGTTGACCACGCTGTAGAAGATCGATTCGGGATTCATGGGAGCCTCGATGGAGGGAGAGGAGGGAGCACGCATCAGGACAGTGCCAACAGGGCCAGCACGAATCCGATGACCGACAGCAGCACCACCGCGGCGCCGGCGGGCACCGGTGTACGCGCACCGGTGCGTCGCCGCACGCCGGAAGCGACCAGTACCGGCGGTACGGTGGCGAACAGGCAGAACAACTGGAAGGCCAGCAGTTGCGGCAGCGCGAAGTGTCCGCCGAAGAAGATCAACCAGGCCAGCATCACGCCAGCGCCGGCCAGTGCGATCCAACCGGCGCCGACCACGCGGATGAGTGCCATCAGCAGCAACTGCATGCGCGGTTCGACCTCCTTCCATGGCAGGCCCACGGCCTGGCCGTGGTAGGGCATGAAGTCGGAGCGTTTCAGGTAGGCCGCAGCAAACAGCGAGACAATGAAGAACGTCAACAGGTAGCAGCCGAACGCGAGCCAGGCGAACAGGTCCATGTGGGGGCCATGCGGTTGCGGAGGGGAGCCCCGGTGATGCCGGCGGCCATGCCGGATGCATCGCGAGGTTGCGCGATTCTCGGGCAATGCCCTGTTAGAGGCGTGTCGCGGCGTGGAGGACCGTTCCTCCATCCGCGGTTAGCGCGGGTGTGGTGGTGAGGAATGCGTCACACACGTGCCATGCGCCCTATCGCGTTTTCTGTGAAGAGGTCGCAACTGCCCATCCACGCTTCGGTCACCGCTCTGCGCAGACGCTGGGACTCCATCCGACGAGGGACGACGACATGACCCAGCTCACCCTGCCTGAACTGTCCAGGAAAATGGCCGGCATCGATTTCACGATGCTGCAGACCCACGCCGGCGGAGAGATTGCCGGTCGTCCGATGAGCAACAACGGCGACGTGGACTATGACGGTGACAGCTGGTTCTTCACCACCGAAGACACCGACATGGTGCGCGAGATTGAAGCTGACCCCGCCGTCGCGCTGGGTTTTTCCGGCAGCAAGTCGCTGCTGGGCAAGCCACCGTTGTTCGTGCACGTGCAGGGAAGGGCAGCGCTGGTGCGCGACCGGGCCACGATGAGCCAGCACTGGGTGAAGGACCTGGAGCGATGGTTCGAACAGGGCGTGGATACACCGGGACTGGTGCTGATTCACGTGCGCGCCAGCCGCATCCACTACTGGGATGGCGAGGACGAGGGCGAAATCGTTATCTGAGCGGAACCGTGCAGGGCCCGGCGCATCGTGTTCCAGGGTCAGCAGTGCGCAGGGTGTGCTGCCGGATCCCCAACATTGGCCAGCTCCGGTGCCAAGGCGTGTTCCACCGCACGCCGCAGCAGTGCCGGCGCGACATAGTGCCGGTGCCCGGCGTCGATCAGTGCCATGTACATGCCGCCGAACGCATTGAGGGTCTGCACGCGAGAGCCCAGGCTGATCTCGACATGTCCATCGCTACGCCGCTGCACGCGCACGCTGCTGCGGAAACGCAGGTGCCGATCGTCGGCGCCGAGCAGGACTTCGGCGTCGTTGTCCTGCGTATCGATGTGCGAATCCAGCACCGGAAATCGACCAGCGAACAACCGGCTGCGATCGGTGGACAGCAGTGACGACACCGGGCATCCCAGCGGCGACGTGCGCAACCGCAACGGCGCCACCAGTCGGTTTCGCAGCGCCATCAGATGGCCTACGCCGCTGGGCGGATTGCGCAGGAAGCCGTCCAGTACATCGGCCAGCAGTGCCGACGCGGAGCGGTGGACCACCTGCGAGGGTTCCAGGCACAGGGTGGTCAGGTCCTGGTAGTGGCTGTGCGGCAGCGCTGTGGGCAGCAGGCCATCGGTGGCGGCGGGCCGCGAACGGATGGGATAGGCCGGTGTGGCACGTTCGACGAACCCGCGCAGCGGCCGCATGGGGATGCGGCGCAGCGGGCCGAGCAGGGCACGGGTACGCGCGCATAGGTGGGCGCACAGGCTGGGAGGCGCCGCCTGCAGCGACAGTTGCAACAGCGGTGCCGCCGCAAGCGAAGTGCCCGAAGGCCAGTGCGATTCCGGAAGCACCTCGGTCAGGCTGGGGATATCGGCGGCATTGCGTTGCACCTGTGCACGCGCCTGCTCGCTCATCGCGCCGGCCAGTTCATTGCTGTGGCAGGACAACGCGAACAGCGCTGGATGTGCAGGATGGTTCGACGCGAACTGGTGCCAGGTGCCGCCGCCGAAGCGCACGGTAAACAGGCAGTCCGGTGGGATGCGGATGCGCCGAAGCGTGCGCGCGAAGGCACCGGGATCTGCTGCCAGCTGCGTGTCGGAGGCGATGGCGAAACGCAGCTCGGCTCCCGCGCTGCCGGCGATGGCGGTGAACATGCGCGGGCCTGCATGGCGATGAAACGGGTGGCCACCGGCACCGACGGTGAAGCTGTACAGCGAGGAGGCATCCCCGTGCTGCAGGTGCATGCCACCCAGTCGCGCCGAAGGTTCATCCAACGCATCGATGAACGCCGGGTGGTGGCGCTGACGCTGGCCGGCGTCACTCACCAGCGCGTCACCGGCACCGATGCCGAGCTGCGCGATCAGGGTGACTTCGGTCGGACTGCCGCCGTCCTGTGCCGGAAGCTGCACTGCTGGAAACGAACGGCGATCGCGGGTCGAACCAGGCATCGTCATGCTCCTTGGCGGGGCGGATCAGCGGGCGGGGGCCTTGCGACGGGCGCGGGCTTCACGCTTGAGCGGGCCGCCTACCGGGCAGACTTCGGCCGCCCACGAGAACAACGTGTTGGCCAAACGGTCGGGTACCTGCCTGAAGTACACGAACTGGCCGCGTTTTTCGCGTTCGATCAGTCCTGCTTCCTCCAGGATGCGCAGGTGGCTGGACAACGCCGGCTTGCTGAAGTCGAAGCGCTCGGCCAGCTCGCCCGCGCTGAGTTCGCCGGCACTGAGATAGGCCAGGATCTGCCGGCGGGCGGTGGAGGCAAGGGCTTCGAAGATGCGGTCCATGGCGAGCTAATTAACTAATTCGTTAACTGATACTGCTCCCGCCGGTGGCGGCTGTCAAGCCATGACCCATTGCGCGGCAAGCCCGGGCTTTGCCATCCTCCCTGCTGTTTTCCGTAGCGTGGAATCCCGATGCGTCCTGCGTTCTGGCTGGCTTTGGCCCTGCTGCCCACCCTGGCGGCGGCGCAACCCGCGCGCACGCCCAAGGCCAAGGCTCCGGCGCAGGATCCCTTCAGCGAGTTGTTCGATACCGCCTGCATGCAGCACATCGGGGCCCCGGCGCGGTTGCAGTCGCTGATGGAATCCAATGGGCTGTCGCCGCTGCAGCCCGCCGAAGCCGCCGCGCTGTTGCAGGGGCAATCGGGCGTGGCCTGGATGGTGCCCCTGGCCAGTGGCCGTTATGCGGTGAGCTGGGCTGACGATGGCACGTGCACGGTCTACGCCGAAAAGGCCGACGCGGCGGTCGTGCAGAAGGGATTCGCCCGGTTGGTGCAGGCCGCGCCGATGCCGTTGCAGGTGCGCTCGCTGCCGGGACGTGGGCCGCTGTCGGCCGATCAGGTGGCGATCCAGTACGGCTGGGCCACCCCGGGGCAGGGCAAGCTGCAGGTGCGCTTCCGCCTGGTCACGCGACAGGCCGCCGATGCCGGTGTGCAGGCGATGGCCTCTGCGACGCCGGGTGAGGCGATGCTGGAGCGGGGCGCGCCCGGGCCCTGACAGGCGCCACGCCTGCGGTTCAGCCTTTCACGCAGCGTGTGATATATCGTTTATCGATAAATCCATCCCGGGGCGGCGCGTCCACCCCAACACCGGAGGCCGCTTGACCGCTCGTCCCGCCCGCGCCAGACCCGCGCGAGGCCTGTTTGCCCTGGCCCAGGCCGCCGTACAGGCCGTCCGGGCGATGTGCTGGCTGGGCATCCTGGCCGCACTGCTGGCGGTGCCGCTGGTCGCCCACGACCGCCGCTGGCTGCTCGACAGCGTGCATGACGCCGAGGCCGCTGCCGCGCACGGCAATGATCTGTTCCTGCACTTCTGCCTGGGCCTGGGCGCGATCATCGCGCTGCTGGTGCTGTGCCTGCTGTTCCTGCGCCATCTGCTGAGGCTGCTGAAGTCGGCGGCGCGCGAGCGGCCGTTCACCCACGCCAATGCACGGCGCCTGCAGCGCATGGCCTGGCTGATGCTGGCAATGGAACTGCTGTCGATCCTGATCGGTGCCTATTCGGCCTGGATGGGCCCGGATTTCACCTGGATGGAGGTCGGCGGTGGCATGTCGATCACTGGCCTGGTGGCCGTGCTGATGCTGTTCGTGCTGGCGCGCGTCTTCGCCGTGGGCGCAGCGATGCGCGACGACCTCGACGGTGTCATCTGATGGCGATCGTCATCACCCTGGACCGCATGCTGCAGGAACGCGGCATGACCCTGTCCGAGCTGGCCGGGCGCATCGACATCACCCTGGCCAATCTGTCGATCCTGAAGACCGGAAAGGCGCGCGCCATCCGCTTTTCCACCCTTGATGCGATCTGCCGCGAGCTGCAGTGCACGCCCGGCGACCTGCTCGGGCACGACCCGGCGCAGGCACAGGACGCTGACTGAGCGGTCGCTCTTTTCCTTACCTACTGACGAAACGGACCTGAAATGGAATGGTTGGCTGACCCCTCGATCTGGATGGGCCTTGCAACCCTGGTCGTGCTGGAGATCGTTCTCGGCATCGACAACCTGGTGTTCATCGCGATCCTTGCCGACAAGCTACCGCCGCACCAGCGTGACCGCGCGCGGGTAATCGGCCTGGCGCTGGCCTTGCTGATGCGGCTGGTGCTGCTGGCGGCGTTGGCGTGGATCATGAAACTGACCGAGCCGCTGCTGACGCTGTTCGACCACAGCTTCTCCGGGCGTGACCTGATCCTGTTGGGCGGTGGCCTGTTCCTGCTGTTCAAGGGCACCATGGAGCTGCACGAACGGCTGGAAGGCCGCGAACACCACGAGGATGGCAAGAAGGTCTACGCCAGCTTCGCAATGGTGGTGGCACAGATCGTGGTGCTCGACGCGGTGTTCTCGCTGGACTCGGTGATCACCGCGGTGGGCATGGTCGACAACCTGGGCGTGATGTATGCCGCCGTGACCATCGCGATGGCGCTGATGCTGTTGGCCAGCAAGCCGCTGACGCGCTTTGTCAACAAGCATCCCACGGTGGTGGTGCTGTGCCTGGGCTTCCTGCTGATGATCGGTTTCAGCCTGGTGGCCGAGGGCCTGGGCTACAAGATTCCGAAGGGTTACCTGTACGCGGCGATTGCCTTCTCGATCCTGGTCGAGGCGTTCAACCAGTGGGTGCGTTTCAACCGTGAGCGCAACGAACGCCGCCAGCCGTTCCGCCAGCGCACCGCCGACGCCGTGCTGCGCATGCTGGGCGCGCGCCCGGCCAATGGCCACGACGACGAAAGCGCGGACGAACACGTCGATGCCGAAGAGCGCCTGCAGCCGGCGGAGCACGAGATGATCCGCAGCGTGCTGGGGCTGGCCGATCGCCCGGTGTCGAGCGTGATGACGGTGCGTGCCGACGTGCAGTGGATCGACCTGGCCCGTGGGCAGGAGGATGTGGTGGCACGCCTGGTGGCGTCGCCGCACACCCGCCTGCTGGTGGGTGATGGCGACCTGGACAGCCTGCGTGGCGTGGTGCAGAGCCGCGACCTGCTGGCCGACCTGCTGCAGGGCAGGCCGCTGCAGCTGGAAGGCAACCTGCGCGAGCCGCAGTACGTGCTGTCCAGTGCCAGCGCGCTGCAGGCGCTGGAACTGATCCGCCAGCACCCGGTGCCGTTGGCGGTGGCGGTGGACGAGTACGGCAGCGTGGAAGGCCTGGTGACCGCCAACGACCTGCTGGCGGCCATTGCCGGTGACCTGGTCGATACCCAGGACGAGCGCTATGGCGTGGTCGCGCAGGGCGAGGACCAATGGGAGGCCGACGGTGCCCTGACCCTGGACGACCTGCAGCGGCTGGCCGGCGTATCGCTGCCGCGCAGTGCTGACTACATGACCATCTCCGGCCTGGTGCTGGAGCGTCTGGGGCGCCTGCCGGACATCGGTGACGCGGTGGAGATTGCGGATGTTCGCATCACCGTACTGGCGATGGAGAAGCGTCGCATCGCCCGCCTGCGGGTGGAGCGCCTGGGGCATCCGTAGCGTCGAGCCATGCGCGATCGAGGTTCTGTAGCGTCGAGCCATGCTCGACGGCTTCCTGAGCAGCCGAGCATGGGCCCGGCTCTACACAACACGACCCGCAGCCGTCACCATGGCGGGCCCCCTTTCTGTCATGGATGGTTGCAGTGCTGAGTACGATCGGTTTGTTGATGGGCCTGTATGTGGCCTGGCGCCTGTTCTGGCCACTGCGCATGCCCATCTGGATGAAGGTCGTGCTGTCGTTGCTGCTGGTGGGCGTGGCCGTGCAGCTGCGCATCGTCGCCACCTTCTGGGGCACGATGGCCTCGCCGGAGATCCCGAAGCTGGCCATCGCCGTTCTGGCCACCGGCTCCACGGCGGTACTGCTGCTGGCCTTGATGATGCTGGTACTGGATGCCGGCCTGCTGCTTTCGCACCTGCTGCGTTGGCCGCGCATCGTATCGGTCCTGCGCGCCTCGAAGCTGCGGCCGTTGGCCGGCCTGCTGGCGCTGCTTGTGAGTGGCTATGGCATCAGCCAGGGCATGGCCGTGCCCCAGCCTCGGCAGATCGACGTGGCGATCAAGGATCTGCCTGCTGCGTTCGACGGCTATCGCGTGCTGCAGCTGACCGACATCCATGCCAGCCGCCTGCTGACGGGCGACTGGGTGCGCAGGGTTGTGGACGAGAGCAACGCACTGACGCCGGACCTGATCGTGATCACCGGCGACCTGATCGACGGTAGCGTCGAGGCGCGTCGCGAGGACGCACGCCCGTTGGCTGACCTGCATGCACCGGACGGCGTCGTCGCCATCACCGGCAACCACGAGTACTACGCGCAGTACCAAGAGTGGATGCAGGCGTTCCGTGCGCTGCACATGCAGGTGCTGGAGAACAGCCACCTGCAGGTGCGGCGCGGCGATGCGGCGCTGACCATCGCCGGCGTCACCGATCCGGTGGCGGCACGCTATGGCCTGCCGCTGCCGGATCTGGAGACCGCGCTGGCCGGTGCCGATCCCTCTGCACCGGTGATCCTGCTCGATCACCGCCCTCGCAATGCGCGCGAGGCGGCCGCGCGCGGCGTGAAGCTGCAGCTCTCTGGGCATACCCACGGCGGGCAGATCATCGGCATGGACCAGCTGGTGAAGCGAGCCAATGGCGGTTTTGTCTCCGGCCGCTACGACGTGGATGGGATGACGCTGTACGTGGGTAACGGTGCGGGCCTCTGGGCCGGTTTCCCGGCGCGCATCGGCGTGCCCTCGGAGATCACCCTGATCACGCTGCGCCGCGCGCCTTGACCTGAAGTGGGGTCATATCCCATTTTCGCAGGTAAAGGTATCTGGCCCCAGCCCCTCAGGCCGCCCGCAGCGGCGGCCGCACATGCGCACTTCGGCGCAGCGCCTGCGCCCGCTTGGCAATCCAGCGCACCACAAAGGCGGTGAACAGCAGCGCCGACGGCACCGCATACCAGAAGTTGCCCGGAACGCGCTTGAAGTACGAGTAGGTAAACACCGCCGCGATGATCCACATGCCGGTGACGTGCAGGCGACGCCAGGCGGTGGGTCCCATGCGCCGGGCGAGCCCCCGGTGCGAGGTGATGGCCAGCACCAGGATGGCAATGTAGCCCACCGTGCCCGGGAGGTTGGCCAGCGCGGATCGTGCTGGCCAGAACGCCGGGTTGAGGACGCCGAAACTGGTGATCGCGACTGCATGCAACAGGTGCGAGAACGCGAAGGACAGGCCGATGATGCGCCGTTCGCGCAGCAGGAAGCGGGTGAACGGGCCGGGCAGAAGGCTGGCGAACGACGATGCCGTGAACGCTGCCAGGAACAGCAGGAACGATGTGCGCGCAGTGACCCGGATCGCGGCTCGGCTGCCTTCGGCTGCATCGGGATACAGGGCGAAGGCCGCCAGCGCGAAGGCGATCAGGACCACCGCTACGGCCACGAACAGGCGCCAGCCATGCAGGAAGGACGTGTTGGAAGGAGCCATGATGAGACCTCGAAGTAGGGGGACGGTAGTGCCGGCCGCTGGCCGGTCAAGGAAGGGGTAGTGCCGGCCGTTGGCCGGCCAAGGAACGGGTAGTGCCGGCCGCTGGCCGGCAACCTCAGAAAGCAGGCAATGCAACCAGCACGCCCGCCGCGCACAGCTCGCCCAGAACAGGCACGCAGGCCATGCGCAATGCGTCCGCTGCCACGCGATGTGTTTCGGACAGCAGCTGCAGTGCTTCATCCACCGACGCGCTGTCGTCACCGAACACCGACAGCAGCGCGTAGGCCAGCGGTGACAGTTCCTCGGTCTGCAGGCTGAAATCGGCGAGGCGCTGGATCACCAGCAGCGTGGGAGCCGTGCTCAACACCGGCTCCAGCGCCCCGTCCTCATGTACTGGCCACTGGTAGCCAAGCACCCGCACCAACGGCGAAATCGCCAGCACATCATTGCCTACGGGAGCGCGCTGCAGCGGCCGCCCGCCGTCACGCGCTTCAATGTGCAGCGACTGCTGCGTGCTCTCGTAGTGCGCCAGTTCCGCTGCCCAGCCCGGCAGCGCCAGCGTGTCCTGCACCGCCAGCCAGGCCGCGAACTCGCCCGCGATCTGCGGGAACAACGGCGTGCGGCAGGCGTGCCTCGCGTAGTAGTGCTCGACGGTGTTGCGCCAGCAGGCATCGCCCAGCTGCGACTTCAGCCGCGGCAGGCTGCCCGCCAGCAGGCTGTCCAGACTGTCAATGCACAGGCGGCGGTAGACCGCCATCCGCCGCGCCTCGATGCCATCGGGTGCGGTCTTTGCAGGGTCGCGCACACGATCGGCCCAGCGCCGTTGCAGGGTCGCCAGCGACTCAGCCATGGGTCACCTCGGGCCAACGTGCCTCGGCCTGCGCCTGGCGGATCTGCCCGACCTCGGCCAGCAATTCGGCAAGCGGGGGGAAATTGAAGTCGCGTTCGAGCAGCGTGGGGCGCACGCCCACCCGCGCATAGGCCTCGCGCAACAGTGCCCAGACCACGCCTTTCACCGGCGCACCGTGGGTATCGATCTTGAAGCCATCGTCTTCATCGAAGTGGCCTGCTACGTGCAGCGAGGCGATACGGTGGGCCGGCACGCGGGCCAGGAATTCGAAGGCGTCGTAACCGTTGTTGCAGGCGTTGACGAAGACGTTGTTGACGTCCAGCAGCAGGTCGCAGTCGGCTTCGGCGAGCACGGCGTTGATGAAGTCGATCTCGCTCATGTCCGCGCCGGCAACGGCGTAGTAGGAGATGTTCTCTACTGCGATGCGTCGGCCCAGCATGTCCTGCACCTGGGCGATGCGACCAGCGACATGGTGAACGGCCTCGGCGGTGAACGGCAGCGGCAGCAGGTCGTAGACATGGCCGCCGGCGGCGCAGTAGCTCAGGTGTTCGCTGTACAGCTGCACCTGGTGCAGGTCGAGGAAGGCACGGGTCTGTGCCAGCAGTGTGCGGTCCAGCGGATCAGGACCACCCAGCGACAGCGACAGGCCATGGCAGGTCAAGGAGTGGCGCTCGCTGAGTTGGCGCAGCGCAGCGCCGCGTGCACCGCCGATGCCGATCCAGTTGTCGGGAGAGACTTCGAGAAAGTCGATGGCTCCGGCCGGCATGGCCAGCAGTTCGTCGATCAGGCCGCGGCGCAGGCCAAGACCGGCGGCATGGGTGGGCAGGGGCAGGGACATGGTGGATGCTCCAGAGAGAGGGCGCCGCCTTGAAGGCAGCGCCGGGTGAACGTCGATCAATCGGCAACGCGGGAGAACAGGCCCTTCGGCATCGGCTTGCCGTTGGCGGTGTAGACGCTGCGCAGGTAGTCGTGCGCTTCCTGCTCGCTGATGTAACCGTCGTGGTCGGTGTCGATGCGGTCGAACTCGGCGGCGCGCTTGGCGGCCACAGCGTTGAACTCGGCACGCGAGACCTTGCCATCGTGGTCGCGGTCAGTGCGGGCAAACGAGGCGTCGCCGCACTTGCCTTCGCCACACTGGCCCTCGGCCACCTTGGCCTTGCCGGCGGGCTTGCCGGTGGTGGCCTTGTTGGCCCCGCACTTGCCTTCGCCGCACTTGCCTTCGGCGGCGGCGCTCATGGCCACCGCGCTGATCGCCAGCGGTTGGATCGCTGCGGCCTGGCCGGCCAGCAGCAGGCCACCGGCCAGGGCGATGCCGATGGCACCAATGCGCGGCAGGCGGGAGGAGGGGGTGTTCCTGGTCGAGATGGACATGGTGATGACTCCTTGGGAAAGCACGCGGGGCGTGCGGGATGGACGCCGCCGAGGAGGCGACGGAAAGCGAAAGGCGCGGGAACAGGGGAATCAGCTCAGGCGGCGTGGCGACGGCGCAGCAGATAGCCCAGCAGCAGCACGCCGCCGAGCAGGGCACCGCCGAAGCCGATGCCGGGCAGCAGCGCCGCAACCGGCAGCAGCAGGGCGATCAGGCTGACGCCCCAGCCCAGGCCGTCATTGCCGACAGCGGCATGCTGTGAGCCGGCCAACAGCCGGTCCACGCTGAGCGCGCCACCGCCGTTGAGGATCAGCGGCAGCAACATGGCCAGGAACAGCAGCGGCAGCTTGAAGTTGCCGTAGCCCTGGTCGGTGATCGCATAGCCCTGCCAGAGTTCACCCAGGCCGTTCCATTGGTCGGGCCAGTGCACGGCGGCGATGGCAACGATGGTGAGGACCCAGAAGACGTAGGCCACCGAGCGCGTGGCCAGGCCGAGCAGCAGCATCACCGCGCCCACCAGTTCCAGCCAGGTCGCCAGCTGCCAGTTCAGCGAGGCGGGCAGGGCGGAGAACGGGAACGGGAAGCGGCCTTCCAGGTCGGCGAACCAGTTCTGGCCGCCCAGCTTCTCGCGGCCGGATTCAAAGAACTCCCAGGCCAGCAGGGTGCGCAGCGCCAATGGCGAGAGCCAGCGGCCGACGGCGTCCAGGCGGGGGGTATACATGGAAGAGGCGGTGCTGATCATGGTGGTGTCCTGCGGGCCAGTGGTCGATGGAGGCCATTCCAGGCGGCGCAGGTATCGGCAACGTGTGCCGTTGCCCGGGATTTTGTCAGCGACTGTGGCCGCGGCCGGGTTTCGTACAGTCAGATACAAAGACGATGCGTTGACGCACATCGGGGCGTTGCGCGCCCGCGTGCGGGGAGCGATATCCACCCGGTAGCGCCCGGCCAGGACCGGCGCCCGAATGTATCCCACTGTAGAAACCCGCCTGCGCCCTACAGTCCGGTACAACTCCGCGCCGCGGAGAAACAGCGGTGATACACCGGCAGGCGGAAATGGCCACTCCCAACACCGGAGTGCCACCCATGATCCGTACCTCGTTGCTTGCCGCTGCTCTCGCCCTTGCCGGCGCAGCCGCCCCCGCCTTCGCTAGCCAGGCCGATACCGCTGCACCGCCCACCGTCATCCTGGTGCACGGCGCCTTCGCCGATGGCTCCAGCTGGAGCAAGGTCATCAGTACCCTGCATGACTGGAAGCTGCCGGCGGTGGCCGTACAGAATCCGCTCACCTCGTTGGCCGACGATGTCGCCGCCACCCGCCGCGCGATTGCCGCCGCGCCTGGCAAGGTGGTGCTGGTCGGCCACAGCTGGGGTGGCACGGTCATCACCGAAGCGGGCAATGACCCGAAGGTGCAGGCGCTGGTGTACGTGGCGGCCTTCGCACCGGATGCAGGGCAGTCTTCGGCGCAACAGGGCGAAGGTTTCCCGGTCGGTCCGGGTCTGACCCGACTGCGGGAAAGGGATGGGTACCTGACCTTGCCGGCTGATGCCATCGCCCAGGACTTCGCGCCGGACGTGATGAAAAAATCGGCCGCACTGCTGTACAGCACGCAGGTCCCGTTGAAGGCCAGCGCGCTGGGCGAGGTGGTGAACGTTGCGGCGTGGCGCAGCAAGCCGAGCTGGTACGTGCTCAGCCGCGATGACCGCATGCTGTCGCCGCAGCTGCAGGCCGCGACCGCACGTCGCATCGGTGCACAGCTGCAATCGATCGGCAGCAGCCATGTGTCGCTGCTTTCGCATCCGGCGCAGGTGGCCGACAGCATCCTGGAAGCGGCGGGGGTGAAGCCGGCGGAACTGCCACTGGCCGAGCAGGGGGGCTGAGCGATGGCCGCACTGCGTGCGTACGTGCTGCCGTTGCTGATGGGCGTGCTGGGTGGGGCTGCGCTGTTGATGGCCTGGCCCAGTCCGGAGGCCGATGCGCAGCCGGCACAGGCCGTTCCCGCCGCCGGGTTCGACGGTGGCGGACCCTGGCACAACAGCCCACCGCTCACACTGGAGCAGTTGCGGGGGCAGGTGGTGCTGGTCGAGTTCTGGACCTACACCTGCAGCAACTGCCTCAACGTGGCGCCGCATGTCCACCAGTGGCATGCACGCTACGCGTCGCAGGGCCTGAGGGTGATCGGCGTGCATACGCCGGAGTTCGCCTATGAAGGGCTGCCCGGCAACGTGCGCAAGGCCATCGCACGGTTGGACATCACCTGGCCGGTGGTGCAGGACAACCAGTACCGGATCTGGAACGCCTGGCGCAACCGCTTCTGGCCCGCGCTGTACCTGCTCGACCGTCAGGGGCGGTTGGTCTACCGCCATTACGGCGAGGGCGACTACGCACGTACCGAAAGCGAGATCCAGCGCCTGCTGGCCAACGCCTGAGCCGCGCTACCATGGCCGCGCAGCGCGGCCCTGACCTCCGTCTTCATCGAGAACGCAATGAACCACGTACCGCATATCTTGGTCGTCGACGATGACAGCGAGATCCGTCAGATGCTGGCCGATTACCTGCAGCGCAACGGCCTGCGCGTGAGCCAGGCCGACGGTGGCCGGGCCATGCGCGCGCTGATGGATACCCATGCCGTGGACCTGGTGGTGCTGGACGTGATGATGCCGGGCGAGGACGGCCTGAGCCTGTGCCGCAACCTGCGCGCCGGCAAGCATCGTGCGGTGCCGGTGGTGCTGCTGACCGCCCGCGACGACGAGACCGACCGCATCATCGGCCTGGAAATGGGCGCTGATGACTATGTGACCAAGCCCTTCTCTTCGCGCGAACTGCTGGCACGCATCAATGCGGTGATCCGCCGCACGCAGATGCTGCCGCCGAATCTGCAGGTGAGCGAAGCAGGTCGCCAGCTGGCCTTCGGCGAGTGGCGCCTGGACACCACCGCACGCCATCTGCTGGATGCGCAGGACACCGTGCATCCGCTCAGTGGCGCCGAGTTCCGCCTGTTGCGCGTGTTCCTCGATCACGCCAATCGGGTGCTCAGCCGTGACCAGCTGCTCAGCCTCACCCAGGGCCGCGATGCCGAACTGTTCGACCGCTCGATCGATCTGCTGGTCAGCCGCGTGCGGCAGCGCCTGGGTGACGACGCACGCGAGCCGACCTACATCAAGACCGTGCGCAGCGAAGGCTATGTGTTCAGCGTGCCGGTGCAGTTGCTGGGGCCGGACGAATGAACACCACCGCACACCGCCCACGCTGGCCGCGCACGCTGTCGGCGCGGCTGCTGCTGGTGCTGCTGGGTGGATTGGCGCTGGCCCACGCACTGTCTTTCGGCCTGCTGTTCTTCGAACGCTACCAGTCCACCCGCAGCATGATGCTGCGCAACCTCGATGAAGACGTGGCCGTGAGTGTCGCGCTGCTGGAGCACCTGCCCGCAGGCCAGCGCGCGGCCTGGGTGCCGCGGCTGGAGCGGCGCACCTACCGTTACCTGCTGCGCCCGGCTGCGGCCGGGCCGGGACTGCAGACCGATCGTGCACGCCAGGTCACCGCGATCATCGACGACAGCCTGCAGCGCCGCTATCCGTTGGAGGCGCGCCAGGTGGCTCGCCTGCCGGAGCGGTTCGAGGTGGAACTGCGCCTGCACGACGGCACTCCCTTGACCATCGAGGTCACCCCGTCGGGCCTGCCGCTGGCGCGCTGGCTGCCCGCCGTGTTGCTGGTGCAGCTGGCGCTGCTGCTGGTGTGCGCGTGGCTGGCGGTGCGCCTGGCCATGCGCCCGCTGCAGCAGCTGTCGCATGCGGTGGAGCATCTGCAGCCGGGCAAGGACGGGCCCGAACTGCCTGAAGATGGCCCGGCGGAAGTGGGCGGCGCGGCGGCCGCGCTCAACGCACTGCAGGCACGCATTCGTGGCCATGTCACTGAGCGTCTGCAGATCCTGGCCGCGATCTCGCATGACCTGCAGACCCCCATCACGCGCATGAAGCTTCGGGTGGAGACCCTGCCTGAAGACAGCACCCAGCAGCGGTTGCTGGACGACCTCGACCACCTGGGTCAACTGGTGCGTGAGGGCGTGGCCTATGCGCGCAGCAGCCACGTCGCCAGTGGCGCACCGATGTCGATGGACCTGGGCGCGTTCCTGGCCAGTGTGGTCGGCGATTACGAGGACATGGGCAAGCCGGTCAGCGGTGGTGCGCCCGCTGGACTGGTCGTGCAGACCTGGCCGCAGCCGCTGCGCCGGGTGGTCGGCAATCTGGTCGACAACGCATTGCGTTACGCCGGTGCCGCCGAGGTCGAGGCGGGCCGTGATGACGCCGGCAGAGTGTGGATCAGCATTTCCGACCGTGGCCCTGGCATTCCCGAGGACCAGCTGCAGGCAGTGCTGGCGCCGTTCCATCGGCTGGAAAGCTCGCGCAACCGCGATACCGGCGGCACTGGCCTGGGCCTGGCCATCGCGGTGCAGCTGGCACAGTCGCTGGGCGGCTCGCTGAGGTTGCACAACCGCGAGGGCGGCGGCCTGCGGGCGGAACTGCAGCTGCCGGGGTAACGGGCGGGGTCGGATCCCTTTGCGGGAGCGAAGGGCTCTGACCCCGATGTGGGATCTGCGACGTTCCTGCACGGCTTCGGGATCGGCGATCATCTGCAGGGAGTGTCGAAACCAGGAAACACGCAATGCAGGGAACGCAGCATTCAATCCGGCGCCCGCGCCACGCCGCGCTGCTGGTCGGTCTACTCGCGCTGGCGGCCTGCCAGCGCACACCGGATGCGCCGACCGGGGCACCCGCAGCGGGCGCACCGCTTGCCGCCCCGGCCACCGCAACAGACCTCTCTCCGCTGCTCGATGCCCTGCCGACCTGCGCGCTGGACGGCTGGTACATCGATCAGCAGACCGCCCGCCCGGCCCACCCCTGGCTGGCCACGAATGCACCGAAACCCTGCAAGGAGGACGAGGAGAACGAAATCGCCACGTTCTGCGTGCAGGGGCAATGGAAGGGGCTGCCGGTGGAGGAGGTGATCCTGCCGACGATGACGTTCGTTTCGTTCCGTGGGGCCAGGATCGGCCTGCCGCTGGAGAAGGCACGTCCCATCGTCCGCCAGCGCTTCGGGCAGGAATTCCCGGGTGGCGCGGCTTACGAGGAGGGTCGCGAGCCGAAGCTGCTGGCCGACCCGGAGGATGTGCAGCGTTCGTGGCTGCTGTGCAGCACCCCGGAACTGGGCCACGACGTGGACAGCGAGGGAAGCATCAGCTATTCCGGCATGAACCTGCCCTACGACCACGACGGTTGCAGCTACCGCTACAGCCCGGTCGACTTCTGCGATGCGCGGCACCGCGGAGCCATCGAAGATGCGCTCCAGCACCAGGCGCCCAATTTCAACCAGCACTATCTGCTGGTGCAGGTCGATGATCGTTCCGAATACTTCCAGCGCACGCTGGTGCTGGTCGATACCCGCACCGGCAGGGCGACGCCATTGCCGATCGATGCCTTCACCGGGCCGGCGGGGAAGGGCGGAGACGCAACCGGCTACGGGACACTGGAAACGGGCGTGGACCAGCCGCAGTTCTGCCTTGATGGCGCCTTGCTGGTCTACCGCGTGTTCGAGGAAGGGCGGTTCTGCTTTGGCTTTGACGGTGAGCGCTTCACCGGCCATGAAACCCAGTACATGCAGGCGACGGATAGCCGATGACCGGTATTTCACCCCGGCCATGACATCCTGCCCCGAACCTGCGCAACCGGGATCGAGGCTGTTGAAGGCGAATACGCAATGACCGCGGCGCGGCAGCGCTCGATGTGGGTGGCGGGCCTGTCCACGGTAGTGGAGTGGTACGACTTCACTCTCTACCTGTACTTCGCCACGGTGTTGTCGCGGGTGTTCTTCGGCGGCGGCGAACAGGCGCTGCTGGCCACCCTGGCCGGCTTCGCGGTGTCCTACCTGATGCGTCCGCTGGGCGCGCTGTGCTTCGGCCACCTGGGCGACCGACTCGGCCGGCGCTGGATGCTGCTGGCATCGATGGCGTTGATGGCAGCGGCGATGCTGGCCACTGCACTGCTGCCGACAGCGGCCATGGCCGGAACGACGGCGGGTGTGCTGCTGCTGGTACTGCGCTGCGTGATGGCGTTTTCGGTGGGCGGCGAATACACCGGGGTGGTGGCGTACCTGCTGGAAAGCGCACCGGCGCAGCGACGTGGCCTGGTGACCTCGCTGGCGTCCGCAGCCAGCGAGGTGGGTGCGCTGCTGGCGGTGGCGATCTCTGCGGTTACCGTGGCGCTGCTCGCGCCCGCGCAGCTGGACAGCTGGGGCTGGCGTATTCCGTTCTTCGTTGGCGCGGCGCTGGCACTGGTGATCCTGGTCGCGCGCTCGGGCATGCACGAGTCGCCGGAGTTCGAGCGGCAGCGCCGCGAGGGCAGCATTCCCGCGACGCCGCTGAAGCATGTGCTGCGCAACCATCCGCTGGCGGTGGCGCGCACGTTCGCGATCTCGGCGCTGGGCTCGATTACTTACTACGTCGGCATCACCTATGTGCCCGCATTCCTGCATGCGCGGGGCCACGATGAGGGCGATGCGCTGTGGCTGTCGACGATTGCGGCCGTGGCGGTGATCGCGATCACGCCCCTGTGCGGCGCATTGTCCGACCGTGTCGGACGACGGCCGGTGCTGTTGGGCCTGACCGTGCTGGCAGCGCTGCTGCCGCTGTCCTTGTTCGCGTGGATGGCGCAGGCGACGCCGCTGGGCATCGCGCTGGCCGCGGTGTTGCTGGCCTGCGTGGCCGGTGGCGTGAGCGCGGTGGCGGCCCCGGCCACGGCCGAGCAGTTCCCCGGCGAAGGGCGGGTGAGTGGGCTGGCACTGGGCGTGACCATGGCCACGGCCTTCTTCGGCGGGGCAACGCCCTGGCTGGCGCAATGGTGGGTGGAACGCAGCGGCTGGGCGGCGGCGCCGGGCGCGATGATCGCGCTGGTGGCGGTGCTGGTGCTGCCGGTGCTGTGGACCCTGCCCGAGACGGTCCCGGGCAGGGCCAAGCGCTAGCGGGTCAGACCTTCAGGGTCTGCTCGATGTCGGCCAGCACGGCGGCCGCATCGACGCCGATGGCAATCGACTGCACCACGTGGCCGTCCCACACGCTGGGGCCGAACGCCAGGCCTTCCGGCTTAGGAATGGTCATGCCGCGGGCGACGCCGTCGGTGGCCACGCGCACGCTGGCGCGCTCGAACTGGAACAGCTCCGGACGGGTCAGCGCGATGCAGGCGCAGCAGTCGTGCACGACCATGCCCTTGTGGCCGGCCTGCAGGTAGAAGTCCACGTAATCCTGCGACAGCGCACGCACCAGTTCGGCATCGGCACCACCGATCGCAGCCAGCTTGTCCAGGCCGTCACGGTCCATTTCCACGCGGGTGGTCACGTCCAGGCCGATGGCGGTGACCGGCCAGCTGGCGGTGAACACCACGTCGGCCGCTTCGGCGTCGCCCCAGATGTTGGCCTCGGCGGCCGGGGTGATGTTGCCGTTGACGTGGAAGGCGCCGCCCATGATCACTACGCCGCGCACCAGGCCGGCGATGTCCGGCGCCTGCTGCAGGGCAAGGGCCAGGTTGGTCATGCGGCCGACCGCGACCAGGGTCACCTCGCCCGGATGGGCGCGGACCAGGTCGATGATCAGCTGGTGGGCGGGGCGCGCGTCGGCGGCCACGTCCAGTTCGGCCGGCACCGCGTGGTTGCCCAGGCCGTTGTGGCCATGGATGTGAACCGGCCAGGCTTCCGGGGTGGCTTCCGGCTGCAGCGGGCCGCCGGCACCGCGTGCGACCGGGGCGGCAAAGCCCCAGGCCTGCTTCAGGTACAGCGCATTGTGCGTGGTCGACTCCACCGAGGCATTGCCGAAGGTGGTGGTGACGCCGATCAGGTCGATCTGGGCGTGCTTGTGCAGGTACAGCAGGGCCAGGGCGTCGTCGACGCCCGGGTCGGTATCGAAAATGACTTTCAGCATGTTGTTGTTCTTCTTCTTCCGTGTGGTGCGGGGGGCGCCGGCGGCCCGGAAGCAGGCCGGCGCGCCCTACATTGTCCCATCTTCATGACAGGCAGAGCGAACCGGGGCGCCGGTGGGGGCATATCATCGCCTTCAAGGTAGGGTATCGACTCGAACCGTTTGAGAGCTGTCCTGCCAGACTCCGAACCATCTTCATCGATGATGAGCCAGTGCCACTTTGCATTGCCGACACCTACTATGCAGAGAACGGCAGCACTTCCGTATTTGAAGAGCGCACCTGGCTCATTGGCTGGAGGTGACTCCTTGGTGGAAACAATTGCAGAGAATTTCAGGAAGATAGCGATGAAATATCAACTAACAGAAGGGCAGCTCAATGGCCCAGCTCAACTTTCGGCCATTGATAGCCTGCCAGAAGGATTGAGAACGGCACTCCCTAAGAGCTACCTTGAATTCCTTAAGACTCACGACGGCGGCGAAGGATTCATTGGCGATAACTACATCATTTTTTGGAGGGCAGAAGAGCTGGTTGATTTCAATCGTGAATATGAAGTCGAGACGGATGCGCCCGGTGTATTTTTGTTCGGCTCCAGCGGGGGAGGAGAAGCATATGGATTCGACATGTGGGATGTCGCTATGCCGGTAGTAATGATTCCTTTTATAGGCATGGATCGTCAATACGCCATCTTGGTAGCGGCCGACCTTCCAGATTTATTCGTGCAATTGGCAGAGCGAGAATGATTGGCCTGGATAAGCACGAACGCCCTAAAGGCATGGAGCTGTTCGAGCTTAGACCCGTTATCGTTGGTGGTGATCCGGTCAGCCCTGAGAATAAAGCCTGGTTGACGAGAGAGCAGCATTTCGAGGCTGTGCGCTACTGGAATAGGATTGTCAGAAGTCTGCGTGATGGGCCGAAGTAGCTGGAGATAGAAAGGTGTAGAGGGAGTAGGTCGGGAGCGGCCAGCTGCTATATCAGACATCTTGAATTGCTAAGCGAACCGGAGGATGTCCGGCTCGTGCAAGATGCTTTGTAGAATTCCTGCAGGTCTGACTAAAATGCCTGGTCAACATTTATCGATAGCCCCGCAGAATATTTATTCGAACGGAAATTCGATGAAAAAAGCCGCGCTGCAACCAATGGATCAGTCGCGGTGGGTATGCCCCCCTGCTCAAGGAGCTGCGCCATGCTGGTGGTAACCCTGGTCCTGGTCGCCCTGGTATTGGGCTTGAACCTCGTCGCCACCTTCGTGGTGCTGGGGCGCGAAGAGGTGTCGGCAGGCGGCCGGACGGTGCAGTTGCTGCTGGTCTGGCTGCTGCCGCTGGTCGGCGCCATCCTGTGCATGGCGGTGGCCACGGCCGATGGCTCGGGCAGCCGGGGGGATGGCGGCGGAAGCCATGACACCTCCGTTGGCTATTCCAGTGACAACCACAGCCATCACAGCTACAGCAGCTCCGACTGCGGAAGCGGCGACAGCGGTGGGGGTGGTGACGGCGGCAGCTGCGGTGGCGGCGATTGATGAGACGTTCCAGGGTGCCGGCCAAGGTCACGTCCTGGTAGTGCCGGCCGCTGGCCGGCAACCTCATCCGCTCAACCGCCGCCTTCGGTCGGCAACGGCGCCGGCACGTTCAACAGCCCGCCTGCTGCCACATAGGCGGCCAGAGCCTGGCCCTGGCTCAGCAGATGGCGCTCCATGGTGCGTTCGGCAGCCTGCGCGTCGCGGCGGCGGAAGCACTCCATCAGCTCGCGATGTTCGGCCAGCGACTGCGCGGTGCGCCCCGGTGTCAGCAGCTGGCGGCCGCGATGCATCTTCAGGATGCGATGCAGATCGTGGGTGATGCGGATCAGCCACGGGTTGCCGGCGTAGTGCTGCACGGTTTCGTGGATCAGGTAGTTGTTGCGGTAGTACTCGGCGATGTTGCCCTCGGCTGCCGCGGTTTCCATCGCGGCATGCAGGTCTTCCAGCTGCTGCACGCCGGCATCGTCGATGTGCCTGACCGCCTCGTGCGCGCAGCGGCCTTCCAGCATCGCCATTACCGGAAACAGCTGGTTGAGGTCTTCCAGCGTCAGTCGGGTGACCCTGCTGCCACGACCCGCGTCAATCTGCACCAGACCTTCGGCGGCCAGCAGCTTCAGCGCTTCGCGCAGCGGTGTGCGGCTGATGCCCAGTTCTTCGCACAGCGCGGGCTCGTCGATCCACTCACCCGGCGGCAGCCGGTAGTCATAGATGCGCTCGCGCACGTGTTCGGCCACCTCTTCGTACAGAGGTGCGCGCTTCTTCGGTGACCGCGGGGCAGGGGCAATGGCCATGGAGGAAGTGTACCGCCAGGTAGTGCCGGGCGCTGGCCGGCAACCCATGATCGCTGGATGACTTCATGGGATTGCCGGCCAGCGGCCGGCACTACCGTTGGGTGGTTACATCCAGCCCGGTACCACGAATACCAGCCAGGCCAGCAGCGGCCCCAGGGCTACCACCAGGCCGCTGTAGACCAGGAAACGGCGGAACAGGGTCTCGCGTTCCTCCTTGGCTGCCGAAGCCACCACCAGTGCGCCATTGGTGGAGAACGGGCTGACATCGACGATGGTGGACGACACCGCCAGCGCGCAGATCACGCCGGCGGCGCTGAGGTGACCCTGCATCAGGAACGGTACCGCCAGCGGAATCGTGGCGCCCAGCACCGCAGCCGACGAGGCGAATGCGGAGACAATGCCGCCGACGTAGCAGACCAGCAGCGCGCCGAGCAGCGGAATGCCGATGTCGGACACGCCATTGCCGATGAAGTCCACCGCGCCGGCATGTTCCAGCACGCCGATGTAGGTCACCACACCGCAGATCAGCAGCACGGTGGACCAGCTGATGCCATCCACCGCGCCCTTCTGGCTTTGTGGCGACAGCAGTGCCAGCGCGACAGCCACGGTGATCGAGACCAGGCCGACGTTGAGGTTGTAGATCAGCGCGGCCACGCCCAGGCCGAGCAGGCCGATCAGGGTGAACAACCGCTCGCGGGTCAGGCTCACCGCATCCAGTGCCGCCGGATCATTGCTGAGCGTGCCGCCGCCAGCTGCGACCAGCGCGCCATGGCCTTCAATGGCGAATTGCCGCGACGATGCCTGCGGGCCACCGGCCATCGCCAGCTCGGCATTGCCGATCGTTCCGGCCGCGGTGATCGAGCCACGCCGCAGCAGGACGATGCCGCCGAACGCGAAGAAGCAGATCGTCGCCATCATGAAGTTGAAGCCCAGGCTGGTCAGGAATACCGCCATCTCGGTCACTTCCAGCCCGGCTTTCTGCACCACGCCGTTGGTGATGCTGCCGTACACGCTGATCGGCGAGAAGCCACCGGCCTGCGCGCCATGGATGACCAGCAGGCCCATCATCAGTGGATTGATGTTGTACTGCTTGGCAAAGCGCAGCGCGACCGGACCGATGATCGCGACCGCCGCCGGGCCCAGCGCACCGAACGCGGTGAGGACTGCGGTGATCACGAACATCACCCACGGAATGGCCACGATATGGCCGCGCACGGCTTTTACTGCCCAGTGCACCAGCAGGTCGATGGTGCCGTTCTTCTGCGCGATGGCGAACAGATAGGTGATGCCGACCAGGGTCAGGAACAGATCGCCGGGAAAGCCAGCCAGGACCTCCTTGCCGCCCATGTCGACCCACAGCCCGCCGACGATGAAGGCCAGCGCGAAAGCGACGGCACCCATGTTGATTGGCATCGCGGTGGCGACGATGAACATGATCACCAGACCGATGATCGTTGCGATTTGTGGACTCATGCGCCCTCCCAGACACGTGACTCACGTACAGCGCGGATGGAGACCCGCCATCCCGGGGTAAGGCGACGTACGGCCTGTTGCGTGATACGTACTGCTCGAACCCGTTACTGCAGCCGCTCCAGCGCGCTGCGGACCCAGGCCGCGGCGCCTTCAAGGCTCTGAAACTCTTCCACAGCGCGCACCTCGCAGCACGGGTAGGCCGGCGCGACCATGCGCGCCAGCGCGTTGCCCGGGCCCAGCTGCAGGAACACGCGCGTGCCGCGCTCGAAGGCCTGGCGCATCACCTGCGCCCATTCGATGGTCTGCGTCAGTTGCAACGACAGCGTGCTGACTGCCGTTGCGCGGTCCCGCACCGGTCGCGCATCGATGCCGGCCAGCAGCGGCAGGCGTGGGGCCTGCAGTGGCGATGCATCGAGTGCGGCAGCGAACGGTGCGACCGCCGCCGCCAGCAATGGTGTGTGTGCGGGCACGCGCACCGGCAGCACACGGATGTCCGCGCCCTGCGCCCGCGCTGCATCGGCCAGCCGCTGCAACGAGGCGTGCGTGCCGCCCACGATGAAATGGTCCTGCCCGTTGGCGATGGCCACGTAGGTGCCCTGCGCATCACACAGCGACTGCAGGCTGCGGCGGTCCAGCCCGAGCACTGCCTGCAGGCCTGCATCGGCGGGGCTGGCGCTGTCCATCAACTGCGCACGTTGCACAGCCAGCGCCAGGCAGGTGGTGGCATCGAAGCTGCCGGCGATGGCGTGCGCGGCGAGCTCGCCGATGCTGTAGCCGGCCACCAGCACCGGTGCAGGCACCGCTTCGCGAAGGCCCTGCCAATGCGCGAGGCTGGCTGCACACAGCAAGGGCTGCGCCAGAGCATTGTCGAAGCGCGATTCGTCAGCAGCTGCCGCGAACACGTCGCGTCCAAGCACTGCGCTGGCGGTCTCCAGTACGTCGCGCACGGCGGGCAGATCGCGCACGCGGCCGAACATCGCCGCATGCTGCGCACCTTGGCCGGGGCAGAGCAGGGCAAGGCTCATGCGACCTCCTGCTGCAGCAGGAACCAGGCACAGGCCAGCAGGTCGGCACTGCCGCCGGGGCTCAGCCGGCGTGCGACGAATCCATTACCGATGCTGTGCAGGCGTGCCTGCCAGCCGGGTACGAAGACGCCGCCGGCATCGAGGAAGCCTCGCGCCTGTTGCTGGGCCCAGCGCAGGCCGTTGGCGCCGCCACGGTGCAGCAGGTTGAGGTCATCCACGCACGCGATCAGCTGCACCAGGGTCTGGCACATCGCGGCCTCGCGTGACAGGTCGCTGGCCAGCGCGTGGCGCAGGGTAGGCAGTGCCACCTCGCGCAGCAGCGGGTAGCCGGCGGCCGCTTGTTCGCGCACACCCTGCACGCCGTGCCGTGCGCGCGCGCGCTGGCCAGGGCTGTTCGCATCCAGCGGTGCGCCGGCGAGCTCGGCAGCCCAGCGGCGCACTTCCTGGCAGACCTGCTCGGCTGCGATGGCACCGCCCGCGCGGCCCCGACAGGCAGCGGAAGCCGCCACCAGCAGGCCAAGGCTGAAGACCGCGCCGCGATGGGTATTGATGCCGGCGGTCGCGCGCAGCATCGATATCTCCGCAGCGATGCCGTGCCGGCGCAACGTCTGGAACGGCGCCGCGCTGACACCGGCGTCGGCCACGGCGACGAAGTAGTGGCGCAGCGCGAACAGGCTGCGCAGGAACGTGCCGGCGTCCATGTCGTGGTGGCTGCCGCTGTCGAAGGGGGTGACCAACCCTGGCTTGGGTGCAAGGGCGAGTTCGGCGTGCAGGCTGGCGATGGCGAGGCGCCCCAGACGCGCGCTGTCCACGGCAGCTGGCCTGACCGCCGGTTGCACGAGGGCGGTCACGCGCTCACCCCGGTGGAGGCGAACAACGCATCACGTAGTTCCAGTGCGGCACCATCGAGGCGCTTGACCAGTACCTCGCGGCTGCGCCCGGCGTATTCGCGCCAGTTCACCGCGCCACCATCCACCAGGCACAATTCGCCATCGACCCGCCGGCCGTGTTCGGTCTCCCATGCCTGCAGCCGTGCGACCAGGGCATCGGCCTGTGCGGCGGTGTCGATCCGCCACAGCAGATCGATGTCCGAGCGCGCGTGCACATAGTGCAGGCCCGTGAGGTGCTGCCATGCGAAGGCACCGAATACACGCGCTGCGGCGATGTCCTGCAATGCCTGCAGCGGGCGCTGCCAGTCCTGCACAAGGTCGCCTTCCAGCACCGCCTGAAGTGTCGGTGGCGCTGCGGTGCGCAGCACATCGTGTGCCGGCACGCGCAGGGCCAGGCGCAGTTTGCCCTCGGCGGGTGGCAGCGGCACGCCGAGGCGCAGGCGGGGATCGGCATCGTCGGCGGCTCGCCGGGCGACGATGGCGGGCAACCCCTGCGCAAACCAGTCGCCCAAGCGCGGCTCATGCGCGGCGATGTCCGCCTGCCAGCGGGCGTGCGCTGGCAACCAGACCAGCGTATGGCGTGGCAGCCGCTCAGGCATCGCCCTGGCTCACGGCTGCAGCCACGCGTGCGGCCAGCATGCGACCGCCACGTTCGGCACCCTGCACGGCGCGGCGGTCGCCATCGGTGGGCGTGCGCAGCGCCTGCAGCAGGTGTGCGGCCAGCTCGCCGCTCCAGATCGAATCCACCGCGCCCATCGCCACGTAGTTTTCCACGCCCGGTGCGAACACCGGCGAGGTCTGGCTGAGCGCCTGCAGTTTCTCCAGCGGTTGCTTGGTCACCCGCGCCATTGCGCGCAGGTCCATCACCCGCACCTGTGCATCGGGCAGGGCGTGGATGTGGTCGGCCATCAGGCCGAATGAGAGGAAGCCGCCACTGACGGATTCGCCGTAGACCAGGGTGATCAGGCGCGCACCACGGCGGCGTGCCAGATCGAGCGTCTGCGCGAGATGCGCAAAGCAACCATTGATGCCCAACAGTTCGTCGCGCCGCGCCAGGCGCTGTCCGGAGGTATCCACCAGCATCACGATCGGTCGCTGTGGATGTGCGCCGGTGCTGGCAAGCACGGTTTCGGCCAGTGCCAGTGCGTGGTCCACGCCGACTTCGAGTTTGTCGGCGGTACCGATCACGGTCACCTCGCCATCCTCGGTGGCAGCGCTGCCGGTCAGCACCGAATCATTCACCGCAATGGCATGCCCATGCGGGAACAACGCATCGAGCAGGGTCTGCAGCGGCATGCTCATGGCAGGCTCCGGTCGGCGGTGGCGATGAGGAACTCATCGGTGTCGAGCAGCGGTAGTCGCTCGGGGGCTGCGATGCCTTGGCGGGCCCAGATCTCCAGGCCATCGCGGCAATCGCCCCAGGCCTGCACGCGCGCCTTCAATGCCGCATGGCGTTCCTGCAGCGCAGCCAGTGCAGTATCCGGATCGGTGCTGCTGGTATCAGGCTGCAGCGCGTTGCTGGCCGCCTGCGCGAAGGCCTCGATGGCATCGGGCACCAGCACCTGTGCCTGGTCGATCAGGTAGCGGTGCTTGCCTCCCGTTACGCGCCAGACCAGCGCGCGATCGCGGGAATCGAACTCTTCCACGCCACGCACGGTTTCGATCACTTCCGGGCCGGACAGCGACAGGCGCCCCTCTTCGGACATGATGACCCTAGTGCAGCAGCGGGCGACGATGCCCATGCCACCGAAGGCGCCGTTGCCGCTGCCGATCAGCGCGATCACCGGCACACCCGCTGCACGCGCGTCCAGGGTGGCGCGCATGATCTCGGAAATGGCGATGAGCCCCGCATTGGCTTCGTGCAGGCGCACACCACCGGTGTCCAGCAGCAGAAGCACGCCTTCGGGATGTGTTTCGGCTGCACGACGCAGCAGCCCGGTCAGCTTGGCGCCGTGCACTTCGCCCACCCCGCCGCCCATGAATTCACCCTGCTGCGCGGCCAGCAGCACGCGTCGGCCACGCAGCGTGGCTTCGCCGACAACGATGCCGTCGTCGAACGCCGCGGGCTGGTCGAGCTGTGCCAGGTGCGGGCTTATCATCCGCCGCGCCGGGCCGAGGAATTCCCTGAAGGAACCGGCATCGACCAGGCTGGCGATACGCTCGCGCGCAGCGGCTTCGTAGTAGCTGTAGCGCTGCGTCCGGTTCATCGTGGATCTCCAGCACGCAGGGTTTCCACGGCCTGGTCCAGGCGCAGGCTGACTACCGCCGGGGTCGCACCGGCATCGTTGATCGAGATGCGTACATCGCGCAGCGGATGACGCTGTGCGAAGTCGCTGATCACCGCTTGCCACACGCTGCCGAAGCCCTTCGCGGCGGTGATGATGCGCACCGTCATCGCGCCGTCCAGTGCGGCCGGCTCCAGCAGGATTTCCAGGTTGCCCGAGGCCAGCACGCCGACCAGCACCGCATCGCGCGGAAACTGCACCGCAGTGTGCCCTTCGAATCGATAGTCGAGGGTTTCCATGCTCAGCCCCTTACCAGTTGCGGAAGCGCTTGGGCGGGTCGTACAGGCCGCCGGACCAGCGCACCAGGTCCTTCACCGAACGCGCCGCCAGCAGGTCACGGCTGGCATCGCGCACGGAGATGCCGAGGTCATCGGGACGGCGGATCACGCCGCGGTCGCGCAGGTTCTCCACCATCGCGCGGTCGCGCCCCATGCCCACGGCGGTATAGCCGGCCACGCCACGGATCGCCTGTTCGCGCTCCTCAGGGGTGCGGCACAGCAGCAGGTTGGCAATGCCTTCCTCGGTCAGCACATGGCTGACGTCGTCGCCGTAGATCATCACCGGCGGCAGCGGCATGTTCGCGCGTTCGGCCAGGTCCCAGGCATCGAGGCGCTCGACGAAGGCCGGCGCCATGTGCTCGCGGAAGGTTTCCACCATCTGCACCACCAGCTTGCGCCCACGCGGCATCTCACCCGGGCGCGCGGCCTGCTGGCCGGCCTTGATCCAGGCCTCGCTGGCATGGCGCCGGCCGCGTGCGTCCGAGCCCATGTTCGGTGCGCCACCGAAGCCGGCAATGCGGTCGCGGGTGGCGGTGGAGCTGTTGCCCTGCAGGTCGATCTGCAATGTGGAACCGATGAACATGTCGCAGGCATACAGGCCGGCGGTCTGCGAGAAGGCGCGGTTGGAACGCATCGAGCCATCGGCGCCGGTGAAGAACACATCGCCTCGCGCGGCGATGTACTTCTCCATGCCTAGTTCCGAACCGAACGAATGCACCGATCTGACGAAGCCCGATTCGATTGCCGGAATCAGTGCCGGGTGGGGGTTCAACGCCCAGTGCTGGCAGATCTTTCCCTTCAGGCCGAGCGATTCGGCGTAGGTGGGGAGCAGCAGTTCGATGGCCGCCGTGTCGAAGCCGATGCCATGGTTGAGGCGGTTCACGCCGTACTCGGCGTAGATGCCCTTGATCGCCATCATCGCCATCAACACCTGGATCTCGGAGATCTGCGCCGGGTCGCGGGTGAACAGCGGTTCGATATGGTTCGGCCTCGGCGCCTGCACCACGAAGTTGACCCAGTCAGCGGGAATGTCGACGCGGGGGAGGGTGTCGACGATCTCGTTGACCTGGGCGATGACGATGCCGCCACCGAAGGCGGTGGCTTCGACGATCACCGGCGTGTCTTCGGTGTTCGGCCCGGTGTACAGGTTGCCGTGCCGGTCTGCGGCCTGCGCGGCGACCAGGGCCACGCGCGGGGTCAGGTCGATGAAGTAGCGGCCGAACAGTTCCAGGTAGGTGTGGATGGCACCGATCTGGATGCGCCCTTCAGCCACCAGGTTGGCCAACCGCACTGACTGCGGGCCGGAGAACGAGAAGTCCAGCTTCGACGCGATGCCACGCTCGAATACATCCAGGTGCGACGGCAGCGACAGCACCGACTGCACCATGTGCAGGTCGTGCACGCGGGCCGGGTCAAGATCGGCCAGGGCCTGGGCGAGGAAATCGGCCTGCTTCTGGTTGTTGCCCTCCAGGCAGACCTTGTCGCCTGGCTCCAGCAGTGCATGCAGCAGCTCGCCTACGTCGCCGGCGGCGACCTCGCGTCCCCGGGCCCACGGCGCGGCACGTTCCAGGCGGGCCTGGCGGCTGCGTTCCAACGTATCCCAGCTCGGGTTCATCGACCGGCTTCCGATTGGTGTCGATGTAATTACGACATAATTACGAAGGGCGCCGCAACCTGCAGTGCAGCAAAAGGAAGGGCCCGCGCGGAGGCGGGCCCATTCAGGTATGCCGCGACGGTGGGTCGTGGCGGAGGGCGTGCCGATCAACGGTCGGCACCCACCAGGCACCCACCGGTTCGCGGGTTGCTCAGAACTTCCAGCGCAGGCTGGCCGACACGAAGCGCGGTTCGCCGTAGTTGTTGTAGTCCAGATTCGCCCAGTAGGTCTTGTCCAGTGCGTTGCGCACGCTCAGCGTTGCGGTCCAGCTGTCGCTGATGCGGTAGTTGGCATTGAACTGCACCAGCATGTAGGCCGGCTGGTTCACCGTCACCGTGCCGCCCAGCGGGTAGGCGATGTTGTAGCCCTGCACCTTGCTCTGCCATTGCACGCCACCGCCAACGCTCAGGCGTTCCAGCGCACCGCGCAGCTGCAGCTGGGTGTTGAGCTGCAACAGATCCTTTGGCGGGTTGGCGTACAGCAGGTCGGTAGCCGCGCGGGTGACCTTGACGTGGGTGTAGCCGGCATTGACCGTCCAGCCCGGCAGGATCTCGCCGTTGACGTCCACTTCCCAGCCGCGTGCCTTGGTGCCGTTGACGCCGATGTAGGCGGAGGTGCCATCGCTCAGCGAACCTTCCGGCACGCCCATGTCGCGCACGGCGTAGTTGTCCTGCTTGGCCTCGAACACGGCGGCGTTGGCGGTCAGGCGGCCGTCCAGCCACTGGGTCTTGATGCCCGCTTCCAGGTTCGAACCCTGCACCGGTGCCAGCAGGTTCTCGTTGCGGTCCTTGAAGTTCTGCGGGTTGAAGATCTCGGTGTAGCTGGCATAGGCCGACACGTTCGGGGTGATGTCGTAGACCAGGCCCACGTAGGGAGTGACTTCATCGCTCACCTTGTACGCGCCGCTGGTGCCGGTGTAGGTGCCAGCGGCGTTGTAGGAGCGGGTGAGGGTTTCCCAGCGGCTCAGGCGTGCGCCGGCAATCAGCGACAGCGGATCGGCCAGGCGCAGGCGGGTGGCCAGGTAGACGCCACTCTGCGTGGTCTTGGCCACGCGGCGCGCGCCGGTGCGGCGGTAGGTCACCTCGGAGATGTCGCCGTTCCAGTTGTACACGTTGGGAATGTAGTAGCAGCGCTCGCCGCCGCAGCGCGCCCAGTCGCTCGGGAAGTTCAGTGCCAGGGTATTCGTCGTGCCTTCCAGGTCCGACCACTGTGCGCCGAGGGTCACGTCGTGGTCGCGGCCGAACAGATCGAAACTGCCGGTCAGGTAGGCATCGACATTGCGGCGGGTGTCCTTCGAATCACCGGCGGCCGCGCGCAGGTAGATGCCCGAGCCGGTCACCGGGTCCGGGTTGCCGGTGCCGTACAGACGCACGTTCTGCACGTTGCCACGGGTATAGGCGGTGTTGATCTTCAGCAGCCAGTTGTCGCCGAAACGCTGTTCCAGGTTGGCGAAGGCGGTGTTGCTCTCGCGCTTCCAGTAGCTCCATTTCGGCGACAGGTTGGTCGAGCGCGGCAGGTGCGCGAAATGGCCCTGGTTGTCGAAGAACGGCACGGTGCCCCAGGTCGAGCCGGTGGGGTTGTTGTCCTGGCTCTGGTAACCGAGGGTGATCGTGGTGCTGTCGGTGACGTCGCCTTCCAGCACCGCCATGCCGGCCATCTTGTTCTCGTCGTAGCGGTCGTAATACAGGCCACGATCGGTGTAGGCGGCGACCACGCGGCTGCGGAAGCGGCCGTCGGCGGTCAGCGGCGCGGTCACGTCGGCCTCCATGCGACGGTAGTCCCAACTGCCGGCGCTGACCGCGAACGACGCATCGAATTCCTTGCCCGGGCGCTTGCGCAGCAGGTTGACCGTGGCCGACGGGACGCCGGAGCCGCTGAGCAGGCCGTTGGCGCCGCGGATCACTTCGATACGGTCGTAGAAGGCGGTGTCGTACTCCTGGTTGGTGGAGCCGCTGTAGGTGGGAATGCCATCGACCTGGAAGTCGGTGATGGCGAAGCCGCGCGCGTAGTACAGCGGGCGCTGCGTGTCATAGAAGGACACGCTCACGCCGGTCACATTGCGCATCACATCGTTGATGCTGAACAGTGATTCGTCCTGCAGGCGCTGCAGGCTGATGGCGGTGGCGGACTGCGGGGTCTCCTGCAGGGTGATCGGCAGGCGCGTGGTGCTCGACGGTGGTGCGGACTGTTCGGCGCGGACGCTGACCCGGTCCAGGGTCTTGGCATCGGCAGTGCCATCGGCGGCGGCGAACGCGCTGGGCGTGGCCAGCAGGGTCAGCGACGAAAGCAGGGCAGCCGGCAGCAACGCGCGGCGGGGCAGGCGGTTACGGAGGATCAGGGACATGGTGGGCTCGAGGCTCGGAAGCGGGGAAGGGCGGCAACAGTCGTCCAGCACCCGGGGCGGCGGCTTCGGGCACGGTCAGGTCCATCTGGGGAGGTGCGATCACTGCACAGGACGCAAATGTAAATAATTCTTAACAACATTACAATTCGCGTCATTCGCAGGGGCTTTCCGGCGCAGAGCAGTGGCGGGCCGGGGTCGGATCCCGTCGCCGCAGGTAATGGGTTCTGACCCACTCTGACCCCATCATCGGCGCCCAGGTGCAGGTCAGAGCCCTTCCGTGCGGGAGGGATCCGACCCACCTCGCACAAAAACAAACGGCCACCCGAAGGTGGCCGTCCGTCTGCATCGAAAGCAAACTGCGGGCTTACAGCGCCTGCAGTTCCTCGTTGGCGTTGCGCTTTTCCTTGGCCGCTGCCGGCACTGCAGCCGCAGCGGGCGATGCCGCGTTCGCATCCACCGGCACCTCCAGATACGGCAGATGCAGGGTCTGGCTGGTCAGCGTACGGATCTCGTTGACCAGCGCGGCGCTGTCGTTGAGCTTGTGCCCGTACGACGGAACGATCTCGCGCAGGCGGGCTTCCCAGCCGGCCTTCATCTGGTCCGGGAAGGCCTTGGCCATCAGGTCCAGCATGATCGGCGGCGAGGTCGACGCACCCGGCGAAGCGCCGAGCAGGGCGGCGAGGGTGTGGTCCTTGTCGGTCACGATCTCGGTACCGAACTGCAGCACCGGACCCTTCAGCGGATCACGCTTGATGATCTGCACGCGCTGGCCGGCGGTCACCAGCTTCCAGTCACCGGGCTTGGCAGTGGGGAAGTACTTGACCAGCTCGGCCTGGCGGTCGGCATCGTTCAGGCGCGCCTGGCCCATCAGGTACTGCACCAGGTCCAGGTTGTCCTTGCCCACTTCCAGCATCGGGCCGACGTTGTTGTGGTTCACCGACGAGTACAGGTCCCACCACGAACCGTGCTTGAGGAACTTGGTGCTGTACAGCGCGAACGGCCCGAACAGGACCACCGGCTTGCCGTCCAGCTTGCGCGCATCCAGGTGCGGCACCGACATCGGCGGCGAGCCGGTCTCGGCCATGCCGTAGGCCTTCACGCCGTGGCGCGAGGTCACGTCCTGGCCCTGGAAGGCGAGGAACTGGCCACCGACCGGGAAGCCGGCGTAGTCCTTCGATTCCGGAATGCCGGACATCTGCAGCAGCTTCAGTGCAGCGCCACCGGCACCGATGAACACGAAGCGGGCGTGGGTGGTGGACTCGGTACCGGCCTTGAGGTCCTTCACCGTCACGTTCCAGCTCTTGTCGGCGTTCTGCCGCAGCGCGCTCACTTCGTGGTTGAGGTGCAGGCTGAAGTTCGGGCTGCGCTGCAGGCCGGCGGTCAGCTGGCGGGTGATCACGCCGAAGTTGACGTCGGTGCCCAGCGGCATCCAGGTCGCGGCAACCTTCTGCTTCGGGTCACGGCCTTCCATCAGCAGCGGGGCCCACTGCTTGATCTGGGCCGGATCCTCGGAGTACTGCATGCCGTAGAACAGCGGATTCTTCACCAGGGCCTGCTGGCGCTTGTGCAGGTAGGCGATGTTGTCATCGCCCCAGACGAAGCTCATGTGCGGGGTCGGGTTGATGAAGTCGCTGGGCTGGCCCAGCCGGCCTTCCTTCACCTGGTGCGACCAGAACTGGCGCGAGACCTCGAACGATTCGGCGATGCCGACCGCGCGCTTGGTCTCGATGCTGCCGTCGGGCAGTTCCGGGGTGTAGTTCAGTTCGGCGAAGGCCGAGTGGCCGGTGCCGGCGTTGTTCCAGCCGTCGGAGCTTTCACCGGCGACGCCGTCGAGGCGTTCGTAGACCTGGATGTTCCAGTCCGGCTGCAGTTCCTGCAGGTAGGTGGCCAGGGTGATGCTCATGATGCCGGCGCCGACCAGCACAACGTCGACGGGCTTGTCGTTGCTGGCGGCGGGCACCGAGCGCTGGGTCAGCGGCCAGTACAGGAACAGCGCGGCGGCCAGCAACAGCAGCACGAGCAGGGCGAGAAGAGCCTTGCCAAATTTCTTCATGGGGGCGGGATCGTTGGCGGAGGGGAAGGGGTCAGGATGCGCGTGGGACAGGGAAAGGGCGTGAAGAAACAACGCCTTGCAGCATCCATATGCGATTCTAACCGGATCCGGTCTGTTTTTGATGCAACGCAGCATCCGGCGTTTCGCGCCATCCTCACCCGCTGGCGCCGGGTGATACCCGGCGAACGAAGCCTTGCCAGCGTCGGGCCATCCCTGGCGACAGCTTCACTCAGACCAGCTCAAGAATCTCGTCACCGGCTTCGTCGACCTGCCCGGTCGGGCGCCAGCCCAGGCGCCGGTAGAAGCCATGCGAGCGCGAGCGTGGGTCGGCCGAACAGGCCAGGAACAGGCGTTGGTGGCCGGCATCGCGGGTCAGGCTGACCACGTCCTGCAGCAGCTGCCGACCGATGCCGCGGCCTTCATACTCGGGCAGCAGGGCCAGCAACAGCACCTCGCCGCTGTCGCGGTCGGCGAAGCAGTAGCCGGCCATGCGCTCGCCCTCCCAGGCGACGCGGCCGATCGAATCGCCCTGGGCGATGCCGGCTGCCCAGCTGCCCTCGGTGATGCCCAGCTCTGCCAACTGCGCGGCGCTGAAGGCGTTTTCGCGGGTGCGCCCGCGCAGGTCGATGCAGGCGGCGGCATCTTCGGGGCGCGCATCGCGGACGAATACAGGCATGCAGGGCCTCCTTGCATTGATCGGCCGACCAGTATCCGCATCACGCATGGACCCGGCGTGGAGGGTTGATGGAGATTGGATGGAGCAAAAAGGGGACGGAGGGGATTAAGTCGTCTTTGCCCGATGTGTCGCTTGGGCCTTATACGACTTAATCCCCTCCGTCCCCTTTTCAGCGCTTGCGCCGGATCAGTGCCGAGGAGGCCTCCAGCACCGCGCGGGTCAGCAAGGCCATGGTCTGCACGTCGCCCTTCCAATGCTGCCAGTACAGCGGCACGTCTTCCCATGCGCGCTGCCGTACGTAGACCAGGCGGCCCGCGTCCAGGTGCCGCTTGACCAGCGGCAACGGATTCATCGTCCAGCCCATGCCGCCGAGGTTGGCCTGCACGAAGGCGCGCGTGGACGGAATCCACCAGGTCGGCGCGGTGCTGGGCAGGTCGTCGCCGGCCATGCGCCGGGCGAAGCGCGACTGCATGTCGTCCTTGCGGTTGAACACCAGCACCGGGGCCTGCGCCAGCGCCTGCGCGGTCACGCCCTTGGCGAAATGACGCTCGCGGAACTCGGGGGTACAGGTGGCGGCGTAGCGGATGCTGCCCAGCGCATGGATCTGGCAGCCCTGCACCGGCTCGTCCAGGGTGGTCACCGCGCCCAGCACCGTGCCCTGGCGCAGCAGCTCCACGGTGTGGTCCTGGTCTTCCACGCGCAGGTCCAGCGTGGTGCCGGTGGTCTGCGCGAACTGGTAGGCCGCCTGCGGGAACCAGGTTTCCAGGCTGTCGTGGTTCACCGCCACCGGGATGCTGGCCTGTGGCAGGTCCTCGTCGGCCAGGCCCATCCGGTGCAGCGCATCGTGCTCGAGCAGGGCGGTCTGCTCGGCCAGCTGCACCAGCAACTGCCCCTCGGCGGTGGCGGTGGCCGGGGTGCCGCGCTTGACCAGCAGCCGGCCGATCCGGTCCTCCAGCGCCTTGACCCGCTGCGAGATGGCGGACGGGGTGACATTCAGCGACTGCGCGGCGCGGTCGAAGCTGCCTTCGCGGATCACTGCGGCCAGGGCACGCAGCTGGGCATGGTCGATACGCATCGAATTAAGTTCCGCTAATGTTGGTTTAGGAAGTTTAGCTCGTCTTTTTCATGTTGCGGCGCGACAATGGCGCTCGTTCCGGTGCTGTCCGCCTTCGCGAGGCACCGTCCCCCCAAGCAAGTAAAGGCAGTGAATCCCATGTTCTCGGTCATCTCCGCCAGCACCGGCCTCGGTGCCTGGTTCTCTGGTGCAGCTACCGGCATCGGCCTGTTCGCCGTGGTCGGCGCCCAGAGCGCCTTCATCCTGCGCCAGGGCATCCTGCGCAAGCACATCGTGCCGGTGGTCGCCACCTGTGCGGCCATCGATGCGATCTTCATCTTTGCCAGCGTGGCCGGCCTGCGCACGCTCACTTCGACGCTGCCGTGGCTGACCACCGCCGTGCTGTGGACCGGCGTGGCGTTCCTGGCCTGGTACGCGATGAAGTCGGCGCGCCGCGCGATCGCCGGTGGCGGCGGCATGGGCGAGGCTGACAGCGACGACGGCAGCCGCCGCGCGGTGCTGATGGCCGCAGTCGGTTTCTCGCTGATCAACCCGCACTTCTGGCTGGACATGATGGTGATCGGTTCGATCGCCGAGAACTTCGGCAACGCCCGCATGGCCTTCGCTGCCGGTGTGGTCACCGCCAGTTGCCTGTGGCTGACCGCGCAGGGCCTGGGCGCGCGCCTGCTGGCGCCGCTGTTCACCAAGCCCAGCACCTGGCGCGTGCTCGACGGCACCATCGCGGTGATCCTCAGCATCCTGGCCCTCACATTGGCGGTGCGCGGGGTCCACTGACCCCGCGCACGCCCCCCGAACCCACGTCCTGACTCTCTCTCCAAGGTAGTGGTAACGACGGCACCGGCAACGGTGCCGTCGTTTTTTGTGCGCCACTGGCGGGCCGGGCACTGGCCTGCCTAGAATCGGCCAGCCGGGACAAGGGGTCCAGGCAGGGGGAGAGAAGGATGCACAAGCGCTGGCTGGCCGCCATCATCGTGGCGGGATTGTGGTGTGGAACCGCTGCTGCGATCGATCTGGGCGCCTATGTGCGAGCGGACAAGTTCGGCGATGTCATGCTGTCTCCCGGGGGCGATTATCTGGCCGCGACCGTGCCTGCGGACGGCTTCACCGCTGTGATCATCCTTCGTACTGACGACAACACGCCGGTGGGCAACCTGCGCCCACCACTCAATTCGCATGTCTTCGGCCTGCACTGGGTCAACAACGATCAGGTGATGTTCGGTCTGGCGCAGAAGTTCGGTACCCGCGACGCGCCGTGGGCCACCGGCGAGCTGCTGACACTGGATGCACGCACCGGACGACCGGAACTACTGGTGGGCTACCGCGACCTTGGCCTGCGCGTGCGGCCCAAGTACCGGACGTCGGCCGCGGCGTTCCTCAGTGACGCCCTGCCTGGCGACGATGCGCACGTGGTCATCGCGGTAGGCGGATCGCGGCTGGATGCCAACGGTTATGCGGCCCAGCTGGAACTGGCAAGCGGCAAGCAGCGGCTGCTGGCCCGCGCGCCGATGCCGGGTGCCTCCTATGTGGTGGATGCCCGCGGCGACGTACGTTTCGTACAGGGCGCCGGTACTGACAACGTCCATCGGCTCTACCACCGCAACAGTGGCGACTGGGCGCTGGTCAACGATGAGAAACGGAGTGGTCGCAGCGAGGCGGCGCTGGGCTTTTCCGCCGACGGCCAGCTGGCCTACCTGCTCAGCGAGCAGGCCAGCGGCCCCGATGCCATCGTCAGCTGGAACCCGGCCACGCAGGAGCGCAAGGTCGTGCTGCGCGATGAGGTTGTCGATCCGGCACGACTGATCCGCAGCCCGGGCAGCACCGTGCCGGTCGGCGCGCTGTTCCTGGGAAACACGCCGCATACCCGGTTCTTCGACGAAAGCTCGGACGAGGCACGGTTGTACCGCAGCCTGGAGGCGGCCTTCCCCGGGCATGCAGTATTCATCACCTCCAGTACCCGCGACGGTCGCCGGCTGCTGGTGGAAACCGGGTCCGGTTCCAATCCGGGCGAGTTCTACCTCTACGACCGCGACCGCAACCAGGCGCGCTTCCTGATGGCGCGCAGCGAATGGATTGATCCGGAGACCACTGCGTCGGTGCGGCCGGTCCTGCTGAAGGCGCGTGACGGGCTGGAGCTCCATGGATTCCTGACAGTCCCGCATGGCAGCACTGGCCGTGACCTGCCGATGGTGGTGGTGCCGCATGGTGGGCCGATCGGGATATTCGACAACGGCAGTTTCGACCACGAGAACCAGTTGCTGGCCGCTGCCGGCTACGCCGTGCTGCAGATCAATTTCCGCGGCTCGGGCAACTACGGCCGTGCGCACAGCCGGGCAGCACTCAAACAGTGGGGGCGCGCGATGCAGGACGACGTGACCGACGCCACGCGCTGGGCGATCAGCGAAGGCATCGCCGATACCCGGCGCATCTGCATCTACGGTGCCAGCTACGGCGCCTACTCGGCGATGATGGGCGCCGCGCGCGAACCGGGGCTGTACCAGTGCGCGGCCGGCTATGTGGGCGTCTACGACCTGCCGCTGATGTTTACTGGCGGCGATATCCAGGACCGCGATTCCGGAATGAGCTACCTGCGCGAGTGGCTGGGTGATCCGGCCACGCTGGGCGCGGTCTCGCCGGTCAACCTGGCCGAGCGGATCAAGGTGCCTGTGTTCCTGGCGGCCGGGGGTCAGGACAAGCGCGCCCCGATCCAGCACACCGAACGCATGGAAGCGGCGCTCAAGCGTGCCGGTACGCCGGTGGAAAGCCTGTACTACAAGACCGAAGGGCACGGCTTCTATACCCAGGCCCATCGCAGCGAGTACTACGGCAAGCTGCTGGCGTTCCTGTCGCGCAGCCTGGGTGGCAAGACCGCCACGACTGCGGCTGCGGACGGCAAGGGCAGGGCGCCGTAACGCAAAGGGCAGCGGATGATCCAACCGCCGCCCCGGTTCCTGCCTGTGCGTGGGCTTACTTCACCCCGTGCATCATCTTCTTCAACAGTGGTGCGGCAATGAAAGCGGCCAGCGCACAGCCCAGGCCGATCCACATCAGCAGCCAGAACAGGTGCGCATAGGCACCGGCGGCGGCCACCATGTCCAGCGATTCGCCTTCCGGCACCTCGATCGCGGCCAGCTTGCCGAACAGCGCGGCCAGCGTCTCCGAGAAGGCGGTGGCCAGGAACCAGGTGCCCATCATCAGGCTCATCACCCGCGGCACGGCCAACTGGGTCACCGCCGACAGGCCGACCGGCGACAGGCACATCTCGCCACTGGCCAGCAGGAAGTAGGCCAGCACCAGCCACCACACGCTGGCCATCTCGCCGGTAGCGCCCACCTGCTGCGCGGCCAGTGCCAGCGGCACGAACGACAGTGCGCCGATCACCAGGCCCCAGGCTGATTTGACCGGCTTGCCCGGTTCCCAGCCGCGGCGGTCCATCCACGTCCACAGTGCGGCGAAGGCCGGTGCCAGCAGCACCAGGAACAGGCCGCCGAGATAGGTCAGCGAGCCGGCGGTCTGCGGAATCACCAGGCAGTCGCGCACCAGCAGCACCAGCATCAGCACGACGATGGCGGCGAAGAACGTGCGCGGCGCAGCCGAACCCGGACGACGCTCGGACAACCGCGCGCTGACCACGAAGCCCAGCGGTGCCAGCAGCAGTGAGAGGATCGACCACGGCAGCGGCGTACCGCCGGTGATCACCAGCGAGGGCACGATGTCCTTGGTCAGCAGCCGGTCGGTGAAGGTCACCCACGAGCCGTAGGACTGCTCGTACATGGTGAAGAACACCAGCGCCATGAAGATCAGCACCATCAGCGCGATCATCTGCTGGCGCTGTACCGGCGTGCACTTGCTGCCGGTGAACCAGGCGAACCAGACCAGCACGCCGCCCAGCACCACCACCATCAACATCAGTGCCAGGCTGATTTCACCGCCCAGCGCGAACGCGCCGTTGCCGGCCGCCCACATCAGCCACGCCACCGGCAACACACCGAGCACTGCGCACAGATAGATGAGCCATTCGCGCGGCAGGCCCAGCACCTTCTGCTTCAACGCCGCCGGTTGCGGCGGCTCGGCGTGGCCCTGCAGGTACTTCTGGCCCCACAGGAACATGGCCAGGCCGGCCAGCATGCCGATGCCGGCCGCACCGAAACCGTACTTCCAGCCGTAGGCCTCGCCGAGGAAGCCGCACACCAGCGATGAGAACAGCGCGCCCAGGTTGATGCCGGCGTAGAACAGCGAGAAACCCGAATCGCGGCGCGGATCGTCCTTGGCGTACAGCTTGCCGACAATGGTGGAGATGTTCGGTTTCAGGAAACCGACGCCCATGATGATCAGCGCCAGCGACAGGTAGGTCACCGCCAGTGCCGAGGTGTCGCGCACCACTTCGCCGTTCACCCGGTACGCAGCGTGGCCTTCGAAGGCCATGCCGAGGTGGCCGAGTACCAGCAGGATGCCGCCGAACAGCACGGCCCGGCGCATGCCCAGCCAGCGGTCGGCCAGCATGCCGCCGAATACAGGGATGCAGTACACCAGGCCACCGTAGGCGCCGAGCAGGTCCAGGCCGGCCTTGTCGCCGAACAGGTGGTACTTGGTCAGGTACAGCAGCAACAGCGCCTTCATGCCGTAGAAGGAGAAGCGCTCCCACATTTCGGTGAAGAAGCAGACATAGACGCCTTTGGGGTGGCCCAGGAAGTCGTCGGAAGCGATAGCGGTGGAATTCATCGCGGAATTATAGGCCTGTGGCCCGATCCGCTTTCAGTAGATCCACGCCATGCGTGGATTGCCGGACTGGCCTGGGCGATCACAGGTACCGCAACCACGGCAGGTCACGCCTTCGCGCCTTGAACCGCGCGAATGCCCGGGTCGGCGGGTACAGCACCACCGCCAGCGCACAGGCCACCAGCAGCAGGCCGCTGACCGAATCCAGGGCATACAACTCGCCATGGGTCGGCCCCCAGGCCGCCAGCGCGCCCAGGTACAGCGCCTTCAACACATACAGGTGCAGCAGGTAGAAGAACATCGGCGCGGCGCCGATATCGGCCAGCGGGCGCAGCGCACGCGCCAGTGGCGGCCATTCGTAGAGGCGCAGCAGCAACAACCCCACGCCCAGGGTCAGCAGCAGGAACTGCAATGACGGCGGGTACTTGGTGATGTTGAGGATGCTCAGCCAGGTGCGCAGTGCTGTGGTCTGGTACTGCCAAGGAGCATCCCCGTACTCGTTGGCGAACCGCAGTAAGGCGAACAGGGCCAGCGCGCCGACGCCTGCCCACAGCAGCCAGTGATGGCGCTGCGCCGGCGCGCGCTCGCGGGCGAACCAGGGCCCCATCAGATAACCCAGGGCGATCACCCCGATCCACGGCAGCACCGGATAGGAGGTGCGCAGGCGCAGTGCGCCGGCCTCGATCCAGTCGCGCTGGTGCAGCACTTTCCACAGCACCGCCAGCAGGCCATCGCCTTGCACCCGCAAGCCGTCGAACAGGTTGTGCCCGGCCACCACCGCGATTGCCAGCACCAGCAGGGCCGGGCGTGGCAGCCAAAGCAGCCCGGCCAGCGCGATCATGCTCAGCCCGATGGCCCAGATCACCTGCAGGTACAGGGTTTCCGGCGGCAGCTGGAAGGTCCAGGCGAAATTCACCAGGGTCAGTTCCAGCACGACCAGGAACAGCCCGCGCTTGAGCAGGAACGCGGCCGTGGCCCGGCGCGGATCCGCCTGGCGCTGGCCGTACAGCCAGGCCGACAGGCCGGTCAACAGGACGAACACGGGTGCGCACAGGTGGGCCAGCAGACGGCAGGCGAACAGCGCGGGGGAGACCGTCGCCGCGTCCATCGGGTCGCTCACCTGGTGCTGCAGGAAGAAGGTCTCGCGCACGTGGTCGAGCAACATCAACAGCATCACGGTGCCGCGCAGCTGGTCGATGGAGGCCAGGCGGGTAGTGGGGGAAGGGGCCACGTGCGAGGTTCGGTCGGCGTGACAGGATATAACATAACAATTGCGTCTTTCCAGCGCGTGCTGGGCGGTTCCGACGAGCGCGCGTCGGCTCAGGGCAGGCAAACCGAGGGGCTCCAGCCCAGCGCCTCGTCGTAGTGGACCTGGATCGCTCGCAGGCTCCCGTCGGGGTTGGCCTTCAAGCAGAATCGGGCGCTGTGGTGTTGCGTGGCGCCGGTCCTGGTGGCCGACAGCGAAACGTCGTACAGGCGTCCGGGCTGCAGCGGCATCGCCGTCTGCCTTGAAATGGCGTTGGCTGGCACTTCTCCGTAGACCACGCAGGCTCCGGGTGGAAGTGGGATTGATGCGGGATGGGCAAAGTAGAACGACCATTGCCGCCGCAGCGGTGGAGTAATTGCGTCATGCACCTCCACACCAAACACCTCCGGAGTTTTACCGATACGCTTGCGCTCCTTCCTGGGTAGTCCGAAACAAGGTTTGCCGGCGTGGTCGGTGATCTCGACTGCGCCAATGCGGCTCCAGGCAGATGCGTAATCGCAAAGCGGCATCAGGCAGGTCAGGGTCACGACAGCCACGACCGGTAATTTGATCGGGCGGATCCGCAGTGGGTTGTTCATCGGGCGGCTCAGCGTCATCGGTTCAGATCATGAACACGATGCACGGGGCGTTGAGGCACTTCAAACGATGATGGCTGGAATGCTGCAGTACTGGTTGGCCGGGCCCCTACAGGACAAAGAGACCGCGAGGCCCGGCAGCCCTCCGGCATGTGCCCCATGCGCTTGATGCGTTGGCCGAGTTTGGCTGGAAGCGACTATCTCACTGCCGACCTGGCCGCAACCCTCCCGAACCGCACTGGACTTGCTGCCTCCTGAACGCTAGCGTGCAAGGGATTTTTTGCCAGCAGGGGCTTCCATGAACCACGACGCTGCGCCCAAGCAGCTCACCTTCCGCGCAGTGGCCCTGGCCATCGTGCTGGCGGTGGTGCTGTCGGCCGCAAACGCCTACCTCGGTCTGTTCGCAGGCCTGACCATCGCCACCGCCATTCCCGCCGCGGTGATTTCCATGGGCGTGCTGCGCCTGCTGGGCGGTGGCTCCATCCTTGAAAACAACATCGTGCAGACCGGCGCTTCGGCCGGTTCGTCGATCGCCGCCGGTGTGATCTTCACCATCCCGGCGCTGGTGATCATGGGCTACTGGCCGGACTTCAAGTACTGGTGGGTGCTCGGCATCGCCGGCCTCGGCGGCCTGCTGGGCGTGTTGTTCTCGGTGCCGCTGCGTCGTTCGATGATCGTCGAAGACCCGCTTCCGTTCCCGGAAGGCAAGGCTGCGGCCGAAGTGCTCAAGGCCGGTGAGAATCCGGGCCCGGGCCTGAAGATCCTCGGCCTGTCGGCGGTGATCGGTGCCTTCGTCAAGCTGGCCGCGGAAAGCGGCATGCGCCTGATCCCGGATGCCTGGGCCACTTCGGCCTACGTCGGCAGCTCCAAGGTCACCGCCTTCATCGGTACCAACCTGTCGCCGGCACTGCTGGGCGTGGGCTACATCGTCGGCCTCAACGTCGGCATCGTGGTGGTGTCCGGTTCGATCCTGACCTGGCACATCGCCATTCCGATCTACCAGGCGTTCTTCATGAACACCGATCCGGCACTGGCCGCGTCGGTTGCCGCGGCTTCGTCCACCGAGGCGGCGTTCGCCATCTGGGGCGCGAAGATGCGCTACCTGGGTGTCGGCGCGATGCTGATCGGTGGCATCTGGACCCTGATCTCGCTGCGCAAGTCGCTGCTCAACGGCGTCAAGAGCGGCTTTGCCGCCGCCCGCAAGAGCGGTGGCCCGGTGCTGGCGCACACCGAGCGCGACCTGCCGATGAAGTGGATGCTGGTGGCCTTGGTGGTCTTCGTGCTGCCGCTGCTGGCCCTGTACCAGGCCATCGTCGGCCAGTGGCACGTGTCGATCCCGATGACCCTCATCATGATCGTCGCCGGCTTCCTGTTCGTTTCGGTCTCGGCCTACCTGGCCGGCCTGATCGGTTCGTCCAACAACCCGGTGTCGGGCATCACCATCTCCACCATCCTGTTCGCCTCGGCCGTGCTGGTCGTGCTGCTGGGCGCCGACGGCCTGAAGCCGGTCGGTGCCGGCGGCGCGCCGCTGGGCGCCGTGGCCGCCATCATGATCGGCGCGGTGGTGTGCTGCGCCGCTGCGGTTGGTGGTGACAACCTGCAGGACCTCAAGGCCGGCTACATCGTCGGCGCCACCCCGTGGAAGCAGCAGCTGATGCTGGGCATCGGTGCCTTCTCGTGTGCGCTGATCATGGCCCCGGTGCTGAACCTGCTGGCCACCGCCTACGGCATCGGCGTGAAGTCCGAGCTGCACCCGAACGCGCTGGCCGCACCGCAGGCCAACCTGATGGCCTCGGTGGCCAAGGGCCTGTTCGGTGGTGAACTGCCGTGGACCTTCATCGGCATCGGTGCCGTGGTCGGTGCCGCCATCATCGCCTTCGACAGCTGGCTGAAGGCGCGCAACGCCCGCTTCCGCGTGCCGGTGCTGGCCGCCGCCATCGGCATCTACCTTCCGCTGGAACTGATGGTGCCGATCTTCCTCGGCGGCCTGATCGCCCACCTGGTCGAGCGCTTCCACAAGGTGCGCGCCGATGACGAAGAAGGCCGCGACCGCGTGCACAAGCCGGGCGTGCTGTTCGCCGCCGGCCTGATCACCGGCGAAGCGCTGATGGGCATCGCCATCGCGATTCCGATCGTGGTCAGCAGCCGCGCCGACGTGCTGGCCGTGCCTTTCCACCTGCCGGGCGCGCAGTGGATCGGCCTGGCCGTGCTGTTCCTGGTCGGCTGGCTGATCTACCGCACCGGCAAGTACGCCAAGGCGTAAGGGGGCTCTGCCCCTGGGTTCAACGGGTAGTGCCGGCCGCTGGCCGGCAATCCCGGAATCCCGTGATACCCTTGGCTGCCGCCAGCGGCCGGCACTACCGCAGACCCCGCTTCGGCGGGGTTTGCTGTTTCTGGCGATTGTCCGTCTGCAGCCATGACCGATGGCCTTGGCAGCCCCGGCCGCACGGGCCTACCATCGGTTTTTTGCCGTCCTGCGGAGACCCCGATGAAACTGCGTCATGCCCTGCTGCCACTGAGCCTGCTGGCCGCCCTGCCCAGCGTCGCCGCTGCCCGTGGCCTGGAAGTCCGCGACATGGTGGCCATGGACCGCGTCTCCGCGCCGGTGCTGACCGCTGACGGTGGCACCGTGGTGTTCGCCAAGCGCAGCGTCGATGCCAACCTGAAGGCCTCCACCGCGCTGTTCGCGCGCAGCCTGCGCACCCGCGATGCAGCGCCGCCGAAGCAGATCACCCCGGCCGGCTGGAACGTCAATTCCGCTTCGCTGTCGGCCGATGGCCAGACCGTGTATTTCCTCAGTGCCAGGAACGGCAGCCAGCAGCTGTACGCGCAGCCGATCAGCGGCGGTGCTCCGCGCCAGCTGACCGATTTCCCGGTCGACGTGGACAGCTACCACGTGTCGCCGCAGGACGACCGCGTGCTGTTCAGCGCCGGCGTGTTCCAGGACTGTGCCTCGGACCTGGCCTGCACCGAGAAGAAACTGAAGGAAAAGAAGGACGCCAAGGCCAGCGGCCAGGTGTGGGATTCGCTGTTCGTGCGCCACTGGGACACCTGGAACGACGGTCGCCGCAACACCCTGTTCGTCGCTCCGCTGCCGACGGCCAAGGCCGGTGCGGTCAAGGGCGCGTCGGCGCTGAGCGCGACCATCGATGGTGATGCGCCGTCCAAGCCGTTCGGCGGCAATGATGACTTCGCGTGGTCGCCGGACGGCGCCAGCGTGGTGGCCAGCATCCGCGTGGCCGGCAAGCAGGAGCCGTGGTCGACCAACTTCGACCTGTACCGCTTCGACGCCGCCGGCAAGCAGGCACCGGTCAACCTGACCGCCTCCAACCCGGCCTGGGATGCCGGCCCTGTGTTCAGTGCGGACGGCAAGACCCTGTTCTACCGTGCGATGAAGCGCCCGGGCTTCGAGGCCGACCGCTTCGGCCTGATGGCGATGGACCTGGCCAGCGGCAAGACCCGCGAAATTGCGCCGCAGTGGGATCGCTCGGCGGGCGGCATCACCCTGTCCGCCGATGGTGCCAGCATCTACACCACGGCCGATGACCTTGGCGAACACCCGCTGTTCCAGATCGACGTGGCCAGCGGCAAGGCCACCAAGCTGATCGGCGACGGCAGCGTGACCTCGGTGGATGTGGCCGGCAACAGCGTGGCGATCACCCGCAACAGCCTGAAGAGCAACGACCAGGTGCTGGTCGGCCTGCTGCCGGCTGCGGGCGAGGCCATCGGCGAACTGCGCGCGCTGACCCCGGCCGCTGGTGAGGTGCTGAAGGAGGTCAGCTTCGGCGACTACGAGCAGTTCGAGTTCAAGGGCTGGAACAACGACACCGTGCATGGCTATGTGGTCAAGCCGCACAACTACCAGGAAGGCAAGTCCTACCCGGTCGCGTTCCTGATCCACGGTGGCCCGCAGGGCAGCTTCGGCAATGGCTGGAGCTACCGTTGGAATCCGCAGACCTACGCGGGCCAGGGCTACGCCGTGGTGATGATCGACTTCCACGGTTCCACCGGCTACGGACAGGCCTTCACCGATGCGATCAGCCAGCACTGGGGCGACCGCCCGCTGGAAGACCTGCAGAAGGGCTGGGACGCGGCGCTGAAGAAGTACTCCTTCCTCAACGGTGACAAGGCCTGTGCGCTGGGCGCCAGCTACGGCGGCTTCATGGTCAACTGGATCGCCGGCAACTGGAACAGCCCGTTCAAGTGCCTGGTCAACCACGACGGCGTGTTCGACCAGCGCATGATGGGCTACGCCACCGAAGAGCTGTGGTTCACCGAGTGGGAGCAGGGCGGCACGCCGTACCAGAAGGCCGCGAACTACGAGAAGTTCAACCCGGTCAACCACGTGGCGGACTGGAAGAAGCCGATCCTGGTCATCCACGGCCAGCAGGACTTCCGCATTCCGGTCGAGCAGGGCCTGGCCGCGTTCACCGCTGCCCAGCGTCAGGGCATCGAATCGAAGTTCCTGTACTTCCCGGATGAAAACCACTGGGTGCTGAAGCCGAACAACAGCATCCTGTGGCATGACACCGTCAATGCCTGGCTGAAGCAGCACATCGGCAACTGATGACTGCAGCGCCGCCCTTCGGGGCGGCGCTTTTGTTTCGCCATCTGCTTTACCGGTGGGGGCCGACCGTTGGTCGGCACACCCTCATGATCCGCCGCCAACAGCAGCCGGCCAGCGGCCGGCTCTACCCAGAGCACCTGCATGATCCAGAACGACATCGTCGTCTTCGGTTTGATCGCCGCCACCCTTGGCGCCGTGTTCTGGACCGCCTCGCGCGAGCAGGGCCTGTGGAAGCGCTTCTACACGTTCGTGCCGGCGCTGCTGCTGTGCTACCTGATTCCCGGCATCTACAACACCGTCGGCCTGATCGATGGGCAGAACACCAAGCTCTACAACCCGATCGCACGCGACATCCTGCTGCCGGCAGCGCTGATCCTGCTGACCCTGGCGGTGGACATCAAGGGCATCCTGCGGCTGGGCCCGAAGCTGGTGCTGATGTACCTGGGCGCCTCGGCCAGCATCATGCTCGGTGCGGTGGTGGCGTTCCTGGCGATGCGCGCGCTGCATCCGGAAACCGTGGCCGGTGACACCTGGGCCGGCATGGCCGCATTGGCAGGCAGCTGGATCGGTGGCGGTGCCAACATGCTGGCAATGCGCGAAGTATTCGACGTCAATGCGACCACGTTCGGCCAGTTCGCGGTGGTCGATGTCGGTGTCGGCTACGTGTGGATGGCGGCACTGATCTTCCTGGCGGGGCGGGCAGCGAAGATCGACGCGCGCAGTGGCGCCGATACTTCGGCCATCGATGAACTGAAGGAGCGCATCGCGCGCTTCCAGGCCGAACACGAGCGCATTCCCAGCCTCACCGACCTGATGCTGATCGTGGCGGTGGCCTTCGGCGGCGTGGGCCTCTCGCACGCCATCGGCGCGCCGCTGGCAGCATGGTTCAAGGCCAACGTCAGCTGGGCCTCGCAGTTCAGCCTGGACGCGCCGTTCGTGTGGGTGGTGGTGCTGTCGACCACGCTGGGCCTGAGCCTGAGCTTCACCCGTGCGCGCACGCTGGAAGGCGCGGGCGCATCGCGCCTGGGCTCGCTGCTGCTGTACTTCCTGATCGCCTGCATCGGCATGCAGATGGATCTGCTGGCGCTGCTGGACCGCCCGTGGCTGTTCCTGCTCGGCCTGATCTGGATTGCCGTGCACATCGTGCTGCTGTGGTGCCTGGGCAAGCTGCTGAAGGTGCCGTTCTTCTATTTCGCCATCGGTTCGCAGTCGAACATCGGTGGACCGGCCTCGGCGCCGGTGGTGGCCGCGGCGTTCCATCCGGCACTGGCGCCGGTGGGCGTGCTGCTGGGCACGATGGGCTACGCCACCGGCACGTACCTGGCTTACATCGTCGGCATCACCCTGCGCGCGCTGGCAGGGCAGGGATGATGGGGTAGTGCCGGCCGCTGGCCGGCAACCAGGTAATGCTTCACGGGTTCATGAGGTTGCCGGCCAGCGGCCGGCACTACCGATGCGTTACGCCACCGGCAACCCACGTTCGATCAACCACGCCTTCGCGTCTTCGGCGTCCTGCTCGAACCACGCCTGTGTCGACCCCAGCCGATACGTGTACCCCCAGGCATCCATGTCGGCCATCAACCGCGCACTGCCGACACCAGGCAAACGCCCGGCCAGCACGATCTGCAGGTAGCAGGTGGCATCTTCCTCGGCCACCGAATCGGTGGCGTCGGTGTGCACCTGCGCGCGCCGCTCCGGCGGCAGTACGATCAGGTGGCAGGCTTCATGCAGCATCGAATGCACCGGGGTGTCATCGCGCACATAGACATTGCTGGCGATGATGCCCGCCTCGGGCTCGCCCCAGTAGCTGCCGGGAATCGGTTCGCCTGCGGCCACGTGGTGCAGGCGAAGGCCATGCGCGGCGAGCAGGCACTGCGCGTCGGCGAAGGCGATGTCGCCCACGCAGGTGATGTCCACGGCGGTTGTCGTATCGGTCATGCAGGTCACGCGGCCCCGCCCATGCAGGCACGGGCGGGGCGGGGCATCAGGGTTTGTCCGGGCCTTCAGGCAGCGCCACGGAGATGTCCAGCACATCGTGCTGGCCATCCTTCACCAGGTCGACCTTCACCGCATCGACGTCGATGTTCACGTACTTCTTGATCACTTCCAGCAGCTCGCGCTGCAGCAGCGGCAGGTAGTCCGGGCCACCGCGGTGGCTGCGTTCCTGCGCAATGATGATCTGCAGGCGGTTCTTTGCGGTTTCGGCGGTGGTCTTCTTCGCTTTGAGGAAATCGAACAGGCCCATGCTTACCCTCCGAACAGCTTGCTGAAGAAGCCCTTCTTCTCGACGCTGGTGAAGCGCATCGGGCGATCTTCGCCGAGGATGCGCGCGACGGCGTCGTCATACGCCTGGCCGGCAGCGGATTCGACATCCAGGATCACCGGTTCGCCCTTGTTGGAGGCATTGAGCACATCGCCCGATTCGGGGATCACGCCGATGGCCTTCAGCCCCAGCACTTCCTCGACGTCGGCGATGCTGAGCATCTCGCCGGTTTCCACGCGCAGCGGGGTGTAGCGGGTCAGCAGCAGGAAGGCAGGCACGTTCTGGCCGGATTCGGCCTTGTGGGTCTTCGAGTCCAGCAGGCCGATGATGCGGTCGGAGTCACGCACCGAGGACACTTCCGGGTTCACCACCACCACGGCGCGGTCGGCGAAGTACATCGCCAGGAATGCTCCCTTTTCGATGCCGGCCGGCGAGTCGCAGATGATGTAATCGAAGCCATCGGCGGCCAGGTCCTTCAGGACCTTGCCCACGCCTTCCTGGGTCAGTGCGTCCTTGTCGCGGGTCTGCGAGGCGGCCAACACATACAGGTTGTCGAAGCGCTTGTCCTTGATCAGGGCCTGCTTGAGGGTGGCTTCGCCATGCACGACGTTGACGAAGTCGTACACCACGCGGCGTTCGCACCCCATGATCAGGTCGAGGTTGCGCAGGCCGACGTCGAAGTCGATCACCGCCACCTTCTTGCCGCGCCGCGCCAGGCCACAGGCCAGGCTCGCGCTGGAAGTGGTCTTGCCCACGCCGCCCTTGCCGGAGGTGACTACGATGATTTCAGCCAAAGGACTTCTCCTGGTTCTGCATTAGTTTGGGGCTGCGTCAGTCCAGCGCAGCGATCTTGATCTGGTCCTGTTCCAGCCACACCTGCACGGCCTTGCCGCGCAGGTTGTCCGGAACATCGTCCAGTACCTTGTAGTGGCCTGCAATGGCCACCAGTTCCGCATGGAAATCACGGCAGAAGATGCGTGCCGCGGTGTTGCCCTGGGCCCCTGCCAGCGCGCGGCCGCGCAGGGTGCCGTAGATATGGATGCTGCCATCGGCGATGACCTCGGCGCCGGCGCCGACGGTGGCCATCACGGTCAGGTCGCAGTTCTCCGCGTACAGCTGCTGGCCCGAACGCACGTTGCCCAGCTGCATGCGGCCCGGCTGCGGCGCGGCTGCATCGGCGATCTTGGCTACCGGTGCGGCCGGGGCTGGCTTCGGTTCGGCACGCGCGGCGCGGCGCGGTTCCGGTGCGGGCGGCGGCGGGGCCGTTTCGGCCTCGGCACGTTCGTACTGGGCGCGGAACTTGGCCAGCAGCGGCAGGCCGAGCTGCTGCGAGAGCAGGTCGACCGCGCTGGTGCCATAGGCCAGCGCCACCGGCAGCACGCCGGCGCTGCGCAGGCCATCGACCAGCGCCTGTGCAGTGGCCACGTCCGGAACCTGGCTCAGGCCGCCGAAATCGAGGATCACCGCCGCGCGGCCGAACAGCTTCGGCGCACGGGTCACGCGCTCGCGCATTTCCTGCACGAGGCGTTCGACATCAAGGGTACGGATGCGAAGGTTGGCGATGCCCACCTGGCCGATCTTCAGTTCACCGGCCTGTTCGTAATCGAAATTCACCGCCACGCTCAGGTCCCCGTCGGCCGCTGTGCCTGCGCCGGCAGCTGCCGGGCGCGTGTCCATGCCACATCCGGCAGCTTGCCGCCGTAGGTCTCCTGGACCCACGGGTAGCTGCACAGTTCCTTGGCCAGCATGCTGGCACGCACATCGACCTGGGCCATGGTGTTCTGGCCCAGCTCGCGGAAGCCGAAGCTGCCGTGGAAGAGCAGGGCGGCATCGGCGCCGTGGTCGAGGAAGACTTCGCAGGTCATCTGCGGGTAGCGCAGCTCGGCAAAGCTCTGCGCGTCGGCATAGAACGCACGGCCGACGCCACCGCCGCGGCGGCGGCTGGCGACCACGATGCGGTCGATGTAGAAGAAGGGGGTGTCCAGCTGCTGCTTGAACCAGGCGAAGTTGCTGCTGTCGTGCTGGCTGTCGCTGCCGAAGCCGATCAGGAAGCCGGCCAGGTTGCCGTCGCGCTCGGCGACGCGGAAATACTCAGCGGTTTCATAGAACAGGCGCAGACGGGCCGCATCCAGGGGAAGGATGGCCAGGCCAGCGTTGTTGTTCAAAGCCAGGACGGAATCGAGCTCGTGCTCGCGCACGTCGCGGATGACAATCGACATTGTGACTCCGTGGGGTAACGCGGTTGGTCCATCAAGGGACCCTGCGCACGATTATTGCATGCCCGGGGTGGGCTGCGGCATGAACAGGCGACCGGGCAGGCATGACTTCCGTGGGGTGCGGTGTGCAGGCCGGGCCCGTAGAGTGCTGGCATGTTGGGAGTCCTCAGCCATACCCGCGTCCTTCGCCTGGCCGGCCTGTTCACCTGGGTCATGGTCGGTCTGCCCCTGGCGTACTCGCAGTTCGAGAACCTGCACAGCCGCGGTGACATGGGTGGCTGGGCGGTCCTGCTGTTCGTCGCCTACCTGTCCTTCGGCACCTCCTATTACTGGCTGACCCGCATCCTGCGCAGCGACAGCCCCACCAGCTGGCTGGACCGCGGCCTGCTGCTGCTGCTGACGATTTCGGCGCTGGGCGTCAGCTTCCTCAGCGGCTCGGGCCTGGGCAGCATCCTGATGATGGTGGCCGCCGGGGTCATCCCGTGGATGCTGTCGGTGCGGCTGGGCGTGCTGTGGCTGCTGGTCAGCCAACTGGCGGTGGCCCCGGTCTACTACTTGCTGCTGCGCTTCCCGTTGTTCGAAGCGGTGATGCAGTCGCTGCTGTACGGCGGCTTTTCCATGTTCATCTTCGTGACCAGCCTGGTTGCCCGGCAGCAGACCGAGGCGCGCGACGAACAGCGCCGGCTCAATTCAGAGTTGCGTGCCACCCGCGCCTTGCTTGCCGAGAGTGCCCGCGTCAATGAGCGCACCCGCATCTCGCGCGAGCTGCATGACCTGCTGGGCCACCAGCTGACCGCGCTGACCCTGAACCTGGAAGTGGCCGGGCACCTGGCCGAAGGGCAGGCGCTGGAGCACGTGAAGCGCTCCCATACCTTGGCCAAACTGCTGCTGGGCAACGTGCGCGAGGTGGTCAGCCAGCTGCGCGAGACCGGCGCGATCGACCTGGCCGCGGCGCTGCGCCCGCTGACCGAGAACGTGCCCTCGCTGGACATCCAGCTGGAGATCGAGGATCCGCTGAACGTGGAGGACCCCCAGCGGGCCCACGTCCTGCTGCGCTGTACCCAGGAGATCATCACCAACGCGGTGCGCCACGCCGGTGCGCGCCACCTGTGGATCAAGGTGTACCGTGAAGCCCCGGACCGGGTGGTGGTGGAGGCCCGCGACGACGGTGTCGGCGCGGACATGGTCAATGTGGGCAATGGCTTGCGCGGCATGCGCGAGCGCCTGCAACAATGTGGTGGCCAGCTGCAGATCGAGACCCGTCCCGGTGAAGGCTTCCGCCTGCGGGCAACGGTGCCGGCAACGGTGCTGGTGGCCGCCCTTACCAAGGTTCCTGAAGGAGTACGTTGATGATTCGCGTCTGCCTGGTCGATGACCAAACCCTGGTGCGGCAGGGAATCCGCTCCCTGCTGGCGCTCGACGATGGCATCGAGGTAGTGGCCGAGGCCGGCGATGGCCGGCAGGCGGTCGAGCTGATCCCGCAGGTGCGCCCCGACGTGGTCCTGATGGACATGCGCATGCCGGTGATGTCCGGACTGGAAGCGCTGCAGGTGCTGTCGCGGCAGGAACAGCTGCCGCCGACCATCATCCTCACCACCTTCGATGACGATCAGCTGGTGCTGGCTGGCCTCAAGGCCGGTGCCAAGGGTTACCTGCTCAAGGATGTGACCCTGGCACAGCTGGTCGGTGCCATCCGTACCGTGGCCGAAGGGGGTTCGCTGGTACAGCCGGCGGTGACCCAGCGCCTGTTGTCGGGCCTGGAGCACATGCGCAACGAGTTCGTCAGCCTGGACCGCCCGGACCCGCTGACCGACCGCGAGACCGAGATCCTGCGGCTGATGGCCAGCGGCTTCTCCAACAAGGAGATCGCCAACTCGCTGGGCGTGGCCGAGGGCACCATCAAGAACCACGTGTCCAACATCCTCTCCAAGCTGGGTGTGCGCGACCGTACGCGCGCGGTACTGAAGGCGTTCGAACTCCAGCTGGTCTGAGGAAAATCGTTTCGGTACAAAGACTTGGGTGGTGGCAGGGGGTTCCGGCCAAGGTGCCCCCCTACTTGCCGGGTAGCGGTATGCGTTACCCTTCGAATTCTTTGTCCATACAAATACGCAGCCGGCAGGGAAACCGGTGCGCCAATCCCGATAAACAATGCCCGCGAAGCCTGCTAGGATTGGCGCTTCGCTTCAATCAACCCGGCCGTGGGATCGGCCCCGGAGACTCTCTGAATGACCCGTATTATCGAGTTCCTGATCGCCTTGGGGATCGTGGCTGGCCTGTTCGTCATCATTGGCGTATGTCTGCCGGGCGAGCGTCACATCACCGAAAGCATCGAGACCAACCGCAAGATGACGATCGTGTACGACACGGTCAGCAGCCTGCGCCGCTTCAAGGACTGGAACCCGCTGGTACTGCGCGATCCCGCCGTTGAACTGAAGCTGTCCGGCCCGGTCTCCGGCAAGGGTGCCACCCTGGACTTCACCTCCAAGGACCTGGGCACCGGCTCCTGGAAGATCACCGACGCCGAAGAGAACAAGCGCGTTGCGATCGCCATCGAAGACGCCACCAAGGGTCACGACAAGGTCACCACCTTCACCCTGGAGCCGACCGGCAAGGGTGGCCGCAACGTGAAGATCACCCAGGACTACTCGGTGAAGTACGGCTTCGACCTGTTCGGCCGTTATGCAGGCCTGTATGTCAGCCGCCAGATCGGCGACGACATCAAGATGGGCCTGTCGCGCATGGCCAACATGCTGGCCACCGTCCCGAACGTCGACTACCGCACGCCGGAAGCCCCGCTGACCGATCTGGCCATCGTCGATGTGCCGGCTGAGGATCTGCTGGTCGTCAACGCCGGTAACGTGGACCGCGGTCAGGACACGATCACCAAGTCCATCAAGGACAACCAGGAGTGGATCAAGCGCGTGATGGAGGCCAATGGCCTTGAAGCCGCCGGTCCGTTCCGCATCATCACCACCGACTTCGGCCAGGAGAAGTACGCCTTCGACATCGCCCAGCCGGTGAAGAAGAAGGGTGCTGAAGGTGCCACCGCTGAGGCCCTGACCGTCAAGATCGACGGTGGCGCTCCGGTGAAGTACGTGCACGTGGCTCCGCACCGCTCGGCACATGCGGCCTACACCGGCCACATGGCGGGTCTGGACGTTGCCCGCAACGGCCTGCGCGCCTGGGCTGTGACCTCCGGCAACGAAGTGATCGACCGTCCGTACGAAACCTGGAAGGATGGCATCGACAAGTCGTTCACCCCGGAAGGTACCTACGACATCTACTGGGCCGTCAAGTAAGCCTCGGCTGACCCATGTAGTGTTGGACACGAAAACGCGCCGCTCATTGCGGCGCGTTTTTTTTCATCTGGCGCCCGGAAAGGGCGCTGTGCAAGGAGCCCCCATGTTCAACCTGGAACGTCGCGCACGTAAGCCTTCCCTGCTGGCCTGCCTTGGTGCGCTGCTGGCGGCGGCATCGATCGGCCTGTCCGCCTACGCATCGCACGGTGTGGCTGACCCGCTTTCACAGCAGCACCTGAACATGGCGGCACTGTATGCGTTCGCGCATGGCGCGGTGCTGGTGGCGCTTGGCCCGCGTGCGCAGGGGGCGACCGCGCACCTGGCGCTGTACGTGCTGCTGCTGGGCGTGTTGCTGTTTTCCGGCAGCCTGGTGGGCGGTGCCTTGTGGCAGTGGCCGACGCGGATGGCGCCGATCGGGGGCACCAGCATGATGGCCGGATGGGTGTTGCTGGCGATCAATGCGTTGAGGCGGTGACGGTCGCAGGGCTGTCGCTCCGATCCATGCCGATGCGATCGTGATGGTTCATGGGCGTTACTTTTCTTTTCGCGCGAAAAGAAAAGTAACCAAAAGAAACGCGCCGCCGGCCGCGAGCCGGCGCTGCGCACCGGTCCCCTGCGCTCCTCGGCCCGTCGAGGGGCGGTGCGGGAACTCGCTGCGCTCAGACACCCGCACCTCTTCGCCCTCGCCGGACCTGCGGTGCTCGGCTCGCTTGAAGGCGGACCCAACAGCCGCGCGCTGATCCGTTGTAGAGGCTTCGAGCGAAGCGACCGGCTTCTGTCTTTGCCTTCTTGTTCCATCCCGCGGCTATGCGCTGACCGCTCCAGGCTTTCGCCATGAGGGGCTCAGCCGTTGGCCGGTCTCCAGCACCAGTGCCACGGTTCGTAGACGATGCCGTGCGGGTTGTCGCGCGGGTAACTCAGATGGAAGCCGTGCCCGCCGGCATGCGCCTGCAGCCACGCGAACGCATCGGTGGCGTCGAACGACTCTTCGGCCGGGGCGTCGCCCGGTGTGCCGATGTCCAGCGCGTGGCCGCTGTGGTGTTCGCTGAAACCCGGTGCGGCATTCACCTTCAGGATCTCTGCCACGCTCAAGCCGCGCGCCAGCTTCCGTTCGAAGATGCCCAACTGGTAGGCATGGCTGCGGAAGCCGGAGATGGCATCCAGCGCAATTCCATCCCGTGCCGCGTGCAGTCGCATCCGTCGCCAGCCCTGCGCGGCGCCACGGCGCAGCCACAATGGACGTGCAAAGCGGTCGCGACCGGCGAAGTGCAGCAGGCACGGCTCGGATTCCAGCGGCAGGCCGCTGTCGTCGGCATAGCGCTGTCCATCCAGGCCAAGCTGCTGCAGGCGCTGCTGCAACCCGGCCAGCGGCAGCCACTGATCTTCCAGTCCGGCGCCGAAGGGCCGTGCAGCCGCGGCATCCAGCAGTGCCAGTGCTTCCTCGACCCCGGGTTCGCGCGGCAGGCGCGGCACCATGGGGTGCACACCCTGCGCCAGTACCACCGCCAGATAGCGGCCATCACGCTTGCGCCGCAGCACCCACTGCGCCTGCGACAGCAGGCGTGCATCCAGGTTGCAGCGTGCGCGCAACAGGTGGGCGGGCCACAGCTCGATGGCCTCGGTATTGATCAGCAGGGGGGCGCGTCGTTGCATCGCCGCAGCTTACTGCCGTGGCGCCGACGCGGCCACCTTGCGCAGCGCATCGAGCAGCGCCTGCGGCCGGTCCACACTGAGCAGCAGCGTGCTGCCATCACTGACCGGCAGGGCGAGCACCCGCGCACGGTCGGTGACCAGGGCGAAGCCCTTGCCGCCTCCCTGCAGGCGAAAGTGGCCCGAGTAGAAGCCCGGCATTGAATAGCCATTGGTTTTGACACGGATGCCATAGCGGCGGTCACGCTGCAGGTCGACCACCTCGGCCTGGTCCAGCCGCAACTGCGCCACCGGCACCCGCCGCCGGTACATCGTTGAACGGACGTCCAGCACATCGCCGGCCAGTTCCACCCGGCGGCGGAAGAAGGCCGTGCCCAGTCCAATGCCCAGCAGGGCAATCACCAGCAGGCTCCATGCCGCACTGCCGCCCATCCGGAACCAGGGCGGCGACAGCGTTACTTCGATCCAGGGTGCGCTCGCCGGTGCCTTGTACAGCTGTGCATACAGGCAGGCCACGAAGGCAGCCAGCAGCGGCAGCACGATCCAGAGCACGCGCAGCGGCGAGCTCTCGGCCACGTCAAAGGGTTTCGGGTCGCTGCCGCCCATGGTTCAGGCCTCCTTCTTGAACACCAGCATCGCCGGGCGCATCGGCGCCGGGATGATGATGTTGACCCGTTCCCAGCCCAGTTGGCCCTGGCGGCTGAGTTCGGCCTGGATGTCCTCGGGCTTGAGTACACCCATCATGGACGTCTTGACCTCGATGGTCTGGTAGCTCCAGCGCTTGCTCATTCCTTGTCCTCCGGCGATGGCGTGGGTTTCGGCAGGCGTCCTGCCTTGCGCAGGGCGTCGCGCAGTACGTATTCGATCTGCGCGTTGAGGCTGCGCAGCTCGTCGTCAGCCCAGCGCTGTGCCGCGGCCAGGACCTCGGCATTGATGCGCAGCGGATAGGCTTTCTTCTCACTCATGAAAACTCCTGGCGGGGCGGTGGGGCGCCCCGTTGCGAGGATGGCTCAGTAAAGCGAACCGGCGTTGACGATCGGTTGGGTGCCGCGGTCCGAGCACAGCACGGTCAGCAGGTTGCTGACCATGTGCGCCTTGCGTTCCTCGTCCAGTTCAACCACGCCATTCTTCTGCAGTTCGGCCAGGGCCATTTCGACCATGCCGACTGCACCGGCCACGATGCGCGTGCGAGCGGCGATCACCGCGTTGGCCTGCTGACGCTGCAGCATGGCCTGGGCAATTTCAGCGGCGTAGGCCAGGTGGCTGATGCGTGCGTCGATCACCTGCACGCCGGCGTCGGCCAGACGCTCGGCCAGCTCGTTCTTCAGGTGCTGGGAAATCTCGCTGGCGTGGCTGCGCAGGGCCAGCTGGCCATCCTCGTGCTGGTCGTAGGGGTAGCTGGTGGCCATCGCGCGCAGCGCGGATTCGGACTGGATGTGCACGAAGCTCTCGTAGTCGTCCACGTTGTAGACCGCCTCGGAGGCATCGACCACCTGCCAGACGATCACTGCGGCAATCTCGATGGGGCTACCGTCCAGCTCGTTGACCTTCAGCTTGCCGCTCTCGAAGTTGCGCACGCGCTGGCTGACCCGGCGCTTGGCATAGAAGGGGTTGTTCCAGCGCAGGCCGTTGTCCTTGACCGTGCCCACGTACTTGCCGAACAGGCTCAGCACGGCGGCTTGGTTGGGCTGGATGGTGTACAGGCCTGCCAGGATGAACACGCCCAGCGCCACCAGCAGGGCGCCCAGCAGCATCAGCAACAGATTGGGCGAGCCGGCACTGGCCTTGGCTGCCACTCCCAGTACGAACAGGGCGGCGCCAGCGAGGGCGACGAGCAGGGCGCCGGCCAGCGTGCCGAGGCCGTTGAGGGAAGACAGCGACTTCTCTTTCATGGCGGTACGTCCTTGAGGGTTCGGAGTGAAGATATCAAAGTGATATCACTTGTCGACTACCGTTCGTCGGATGCCGTGGCCGGGGCGGTCGGCCAGCTAGAATGCCCACCCGCCTTCACATCGCTGCTGGAACCGCCATGGCCAAGCTAGGAACTCCGTTGTCCCCCTCCGCCACCCGCGTGCTGCTGCTGGGCTCGGGCGAACTCGGCAAGGAGGTGGCCATCGAGCTGCAGCGGCTGGGCGTGGAGGTGATCGCCGCCGATCGCTATGCCGATGCGCCGGCCATGCAGGTCGCGCACCGCTCGCACGTGATCGACATGCTCGACGCGATGGCCCTGCGTGCGCTGGTCGCCCAGGAGCAGCCGCACCTGGTGGTGCCGGAGATCGAGGCCATCCACACCGAAACCCTGGTCCAGCTGGAACAGGAACAGGGCCTGCGGGTGATCCCGACCGCGCGCGCTGCGCGCCTGACCATGGACCGCGAAGGCATCCGCCGCCTGGCCGCCGAGACCCTGGGCCTGCCGACCTCGCCGTACCGCTTCGTCGATACCGAGGCCGAATACCGTTCTGCCGTGGCCGCCATCGGCCTGCCGTGCGTGGTCAAGCCGGTGATGTCGTCCTCGGGCAAGGGCCAGAGCACCCTGCGCAGCGAGGCGGACATCGCCCCAGCGTGGGAGTACGCGCAGACCGGTGGCCGTGCCGGTGCCGGCCGCTGCATCGTCGAAGGCTTCATCGATTTCGATTACGAGATCACCCTGCTGACCGTGCGCCATGCCGGTGGCACCTCGTTCTGCGCGCCGATCGGCCATCTGCAGAAGGAGGGTGATTACCGCGAAAGCTGGCAGCCGCAGTCGATGTCGAGCGCCGCGCTGGCGCGTGCCGAAGAGATTTCGCGCGCGATCACCGACGACCTTGGCGGCTGGGGCCTGTTCGGTGTCGAGCTGTTCGTGAAGGGTGATGAGGTGTGGTTCAGCGAAGTGTCGCCGCGCCCGCACGACACCGGCCTGGTGACGCTGGTATCGCAGGAACTGAGCGAGTTCGCGCTGCATGCGCGCGCCATCCTTGGCCTGCCGATTCCGGTGATTCGCCAGAGCGGCCCGTCGGCATCGTGCGCATTGCTGGCGCACGGCGAGGGCGTGCCGTACTTCAACAACGTCGCCGCCGCGCTGCAGGTGCCGGACACCGCCGTGCGCCTGTTCGGCAAGCCGAGCGTGCATGGCCACCGCCGCGTGGGCGTGACCCTGGCGCGCGCGGCAACCATCGACGAAGCACGCGCCATCGCGCGTGATGCCGCCGACGCCATCGGCGTCGAACTGCGCCCGTAAAAAAGGAGCGACGACCAACGGTCGTCGCCTACCGAAACCCGGTGCGTACCGACCGTTGGTCGGTACGCTGCTCTACCGCACGTCCACCCACACCAGGTGGTGGTCGCTGCCGTCGGCGATCTTCGCTTCCGGGCTCTCATTGGCCGGCCAGAAGATGCCGCTGCCCACGTACTCGAAACCGGTCGAGGGCAGCACGTAGTCCAGGCGCATCGTGCCGGACTTCGGGCCGAAATCGCCGGTGGCGTGGAACGGTGCGCCCTTGCGCTCGATGCCCTTGGCCGCATAGGCCAGGCTGGTCTGCTCGCCGCCGACGCTGCGCGGGGTGGGGTAGCGCAGCACGCGGGCGTTCTCGATCAGCTCGACGATCGCCTCATGGCGGCCATCGCCATCGGCCGGGTCGTTGTTGAGGTCGCCGAGGATCACAAAGCGCGCATCCTGCGCCAGACCGCCGCACTGGCCCTTGTCGTCGCACAGCCATGGCTTGTCACCCTTGGACAGGTATTCCTGCCACAGGCGCAGTTCGTCGTGGTTGCGCGCCGCGTTGCGCTTCTCCGGACCGTCGAACACCGGCGGGGTCGGGTGCGAGACCAGCGCATGCACCACGCCGGCCGGGGTCTTCACCGGCACGTCCCAATGCGACTTCGACGACAGGCGCAGCTGCGACCACACGTGGTCGTTGTAGAAGCTCTTGCCGGTACGCGGATCGACCGGGCGGATCGCACCGGGCATCGCGCTCCACTTCAGCAGCTGGAAGCTGCGCACCTTGGCTTCATCGATCGGGTAGCGCGACAGCACCAGCATGCCGTACTGGCCCGGGTGCAGGCCGTAGCCCCATGCATCGTTGCCGCGGCTGCGGCCTTCGCCACCGACCACGCCGTTGTTGTCCAGGTCCAGCCCGCTGGGCACGCCGGTATTGACCGGTGCCAGGTAGCGGTAGGCGAAGTGCAGCGGCTTGCCGCCGCCGGGCTGGGCCACTTCCAGGTAGCGCTTCTGGAACAGGTCGGCGGCGCGATGGGCGTCGTCGAAGTCGAACTCATTCAGCAGCACCAGGTCCGGGCGCACCTGCTGCAGCACCGCGGCGATCTTGCGCGCGTGCTCGCTGTCGCCTTCCAGCTCCTTGATCAGGCCGCCGGCGTCATCGGAGTACAGCGAGGTGTTGTAGGTGGCCAGGCGCAGCGCAGCGGACGGCTTTTCGGTCATCGCAGGGGACGTGGCGAAGGCGGGGGCCGTGGCGCCGCAGAGCAGGGCCAGGGCGAGGATCAGGGGATGGCGGCGGGTCATGTTCATGGGCCGTATTGTGCACCCGGCCCGGTGTCAGCGGTTTGTCAGCGCCCGTCCAGATCGTTGTCGAAATCGTGCCAGCGGCGGCCATCGTAGGCTTCCAGCGGATGGAAGCGACGCTTGTAGTCCATCTTCTGGTGGCCGCGGATCCAGTAGCCCAGATACACGTGCGGCAGCCCCTCGCGGCGCGCCCATTCGATCTGCTGCAGGATCGCGAAGGTGCCCAGCCCGCGCGCGGCGTGGTCCGGGTCGAAGAAGGTGTAGACCGCCGACAGGCCGTGCTCGGTGACGTCGGTCACCGCCACCCCCAGCAGCTGGCTGGGCTGGCCGTCGTGGCCGGGCAGGCGCATTTCCATGAAGCGGGTGTGCGACCAGCTGCCTATCAGGAACTGCTCGAACTCGTGCGGTCCATGGTCGTCCATGCCGCCGTTGGCGTGGCGGTGGGTGAGGTAGCGGTGGTACAGCGCGAACAGGTCGTCGCGCGCGGTGGCGGCGGTGATCCGCACCTCCAGGTCGGCATTGCGGGCGGCGCAGCGGCGCTGGCTGCGGTCCGGAGCGAAGCGCGCCACCGGGATGCGCACCGCCACGCAGGCCTGGCAGTGCGCGCAATGCGGCCGGTAGACCAGGTCGCCGCTGCGGCGGAAGCCCCAGCTCAGTGCCAGCGGATAGAGCGCACCGAGGCGGCGGTCGTTCGGGTCCAGCACCAGGTCGCGTGCCACCCGGTCCGACCAGTACCCGCAGGGGTGCTCGCCGGTCTGGAAAAGTCGCAGTTCGTCGTCTCTGTCGCCATGTATCGCCATGGGCACAGCATAGCCCCAGGTTGTCGCAGTGGCGGCGACTGTCCGGCGGATGAATGGAATCGGCAGTAGCGTCAACCGACGTCGCGCCCGGGCGTTGTTGTCCCCCGAGGGTGAAGTGATCACCCCGACGCTGTTCCCATCTCCAGGAGTGACCTCATGATCCGTACCCCCCTGCTGCTGGCCCTGCTGCTCGGCACCTCCGCTTCCGGTATCGCGCTCGCGGCCGACACCCCGACCACGCCCGCGCAGCGCCCGGCCAGGCTGGACACCAACGGCGACGGCGTCATCGACCGCAGCGAGGCCGCCGCCAACCCGCGCCTGGCCGCGAAGTTCGACGAGCTGGACAAGAACAAGGACGGCAAGCTCTCGCGCGATGAGCTGCCGCGCTGGCAGCATGGGCGACGTGGCCACGGCGGTGAGCGCTGGGCCAAGCTGGACGTCAACAAGGACGGCCGCATCAGCCGCGAGGAAGCCAAGGCCGATCCGCGCCTGGCCGCGCGCTTCGACCAGCTTGATCTGAACAAGGACGGCTACCTGGACAAGGCCGACCGCGAGCTGCGCATGAAGCAGCATCGTGACGCCTGGTTCGCTGCCGCCGACACCAACAAGGACGGCCAGCTGAGCAAGGCCGAGTTCGACGCCGCCAAGGGCCCGATGCACGGTGGCCCGCGCCATGGCGGTCCGCGTGATGGCGCTGCGCCGAAGCCGCAGCGCTGAGGTTCAATGCAGTGATCGATGACAACGCCGGCGTACTGCCGGCGTTGTCCGTTACACGTTTCCGTTGCGCATCAGCGCATATACCACCAGGCCGATCACGAATACGTTCGCCCCGATGATGCCGGTGCGCCCGTACACGGATTCGTATTTCCAGTTGGTTCCGCTGCGGCCGCGCCGCGCTGAATCGCGCGCGATCATGGGTGCCATCACGCGCTGCAGCGGCACCAGGCACTGGTAGCTCACCGTACCCAGGCCGATGACGAGAATCGCAAGTTGCAGCCAGATTGGCACCTGCAGCATCAGCGAGATCAGCAGGCTGGTGCAGACGACCATCGCGGTGAACGTATTGAGGTGCACGAAGCGTCGCACTGCTGTTCGTTCCTGCTGGGTGTCTGCGAAGCGCAGCAGGAAGCGGCCACCCAGGTAGCTGCCGATGATGCCGCCGATGACGCCACCGGCAACGGTGGCCCAGTCGCTGGCGGGAATCAGGTGCAGCTGGCTGGCGGCGGCCGTCAGTGAACCCATGGCTGCCCCGCCTGCGGCACTGACGCCGCCCAGGCCCAGCTTGCTGCCGCCCACGCCGACACCGGTGCCGAGCAGGATCGCTGCGCTGGCCGTGCCGGGCGCGGCCACCAGTACCATCGAAACCACCGCCGTAGCGAATGCGGCGCTCGGCGCGCTGCTGCGCGCGAACTCACCGAAGCGCTGCAGCAGGCCGTCGCGCACCAGGGCACGTGCACGTGACAGGCGCTTGCGCACGGCCGCATCGCTGAGCCCGAGCAGATCGGCGACCTGTTGCGAGCGCTGCCCTTCGCGGTAGTACAGCAGCAGGACTTCGCGGCTGTCGGCCGGCAACGCGGAGATGATGTCCTCGGCGGCGATCTCTTCTTCCACCCGCTGCAGCCGGTCGGCCGCGCCCGGTGAAGGGTCGGCGGCCATGCCCATCGCCACCTCGGCGGCCTCGCCGGTCAGCGGCCGGCCACGTTGTGCACGCAGCCAATCGCGGGCCAGGTTGCGGGTGATCTGCCGAAGCCAGGGCAGGAAACTGGTCGAACTGCGCAGCTGGTGCAGCTGCTGCCAGCCCTTGACGAAAGCCTCCTGCGCGATGTCCTCGCTGGCCTGGCGGTCGCGGGTGATGGCCAGCGCGATGGCGGTGACCGTGTTCTGGCAGGCCAGCACGATGCGGCCATAGGCGTGCTGGCAACCGCTGGCGGCGGCCGGCAGTTCGCGTTCCAGGGTCTGGTCGATCGATGCGGCGAACGTCGTCATGGCGGCGGCTCTCCTGCGGGGATTGTGTCCCATGACGGAGCCGCGCGCCCAATGTGACCGACTTTCTGTGCGGTAGTGCCGGCCAGCGGCCGGCACTACCCGTGCGTTACTTGGAGGGCTGGATGCGGACCCGCACTTCTTCCTCTTCCGGCGCGGCCTGCGGTGCCGGCTGTGCCCGCTGCGGCTGGGCCTGCGGGGCAGGGGCCGGTGCGACCGGTGCCGGGGCACCACGATGGCGCAGGCCGATCACCAGCGCCACGCCGGCGATCACCACCAGCAGGGCGATGCGGATGCGCCAGGCCCAGCTGCGGCCGCCGCTACCCGGTTCCGGCGCGCGGAAGGCGAACTCGGCGGTCGGGTGGTCGCGACGGGTGGTGTCGAGCAGGCGCGCCTCGCGCAGGATTTCACGCGCGCGCGGCTGGTCGTCGGCGCGTACGATCCACACCGCCGGATAGGCGTTGGCGTTGCCCAGGTCGGTATAGCTGAACTGACCGCGGCGGCGGGTCTTGTACGAGCGCCCGTTGGTCACCTTGACGTCGATGCCATGCTCGCGCAGGAGCTCGGCCACGCCTTCGACGGTTTCCACGCGCTGGCTGCTGAAGATCTGGCGCATGGGGTTACTCCTTGGCTGGCACGGCAGCGGCCGTGGCCTGGTCGGGAACGACGCGGATCAGGCCTTCCTGCGCGGTGCTGGCCACCAGCACGCCATTGCGGGTGAAGAACTGGCCGCGGGCCAGGCCGCGCGAATCCTGCGCGCTGGGGCTGTCCAGCGAATACAGCAGCCAGTCGTCGGCGCGGAACGGGCGGTGGAACCAGATGGCGTGGTCGAGCGAGGCCATCTGCACGTGCGGGTGGTAGTAGCTGATACCGTGCGGGAAGGTCGCCGTGCCCAGCAGGTGGAAGTCGGAGGCGTAGGCCAGCAGCGCCTGGTGCAGCTCCGGCGCATCGCCCACCGGTTCGCTCAGGCGCAGCCACACCTGGTGGTAGGGCGGGCGCTTGGGTGGGTTCAGTTCGTCGCGCGGGTACACGTGGCGGAACTCGAACGGGCCACCGCGCGACAGCCAGCGCTGTACCTTGATCGGCAGCCGCTCCAGCACTTCGGCCGGCAGCGGACGGTTCGGTTCGATGTCTTCCGGCTGCGGCACTTCGGGCATCTTGTGCTGGTGCTCGGCGCCGGTTTCGGCCTGCTGGAACGAGGCCGCGCAGAAGAAGATCACCTTGCCGTGCTGGATCGCGGTGACCCGGCGCACCGAGAAGCTGCCGCCATCGCGGGTGCGGTCCACGTCGTAGACGATCGGGTGGTCGATGTTGCCGGCGCGCAGGAAGTAGGCGTGCAGCGAGTGCACGTGGCGGCCATTGTCGACCGTGGCCTGCGCTGCGGCCAGCGCCTGGCCCAGCACCTGCCCGCCGAACACGTACTTGGTGCCGATGTCGCGGCTCTGCCCGCGGAACAGGTTGTCCTCCAGCCGCTCCAGCGTGAGCAGGTCGATCAGCTCGGAGACGACGGGTTCGGGCGTGTCGTTCAAGGGGGGCGGCCACAGCAGTGAAGAGGCCCCGATTATACCGGTGCAGGCCAGCCCATCATCGGTAGTGCCGGCCGCTGGCCGGCAACCACAGGCGTCCCGGAAGGATTGCCTGGTTGCCGGCCAGCGCCCGGCACTACCGTTTACTTGCCCAGCCGGGCCACCAGGGCCTGCAGCGCGTTCTGCGCATCCGGGGCGAACCAGGCCTCGACGAAGCGGGCCAGCTGGATCAGGTCCGGGTGCAGCGCCTCATGCAGGTCGGCGCGGGCGATGGCGCGGGTCAGCAGCATCGGTTGGCGCGGCTGCTTGAGCAGGTTCTGCAGCCAGGCAATGGCGCGTGCCACCACCAGGTCTCCCTCGGCCAGCTCATCCACCAGGCCGATCTGCAGCGCCTGTTCGGCCGGCACCAGCGAACCGGTGGTCAGCAGCACGCCGGCGCGGTGCACGCCCACCGCACGGCGCAGCAGGCGCTGGATGCCCTCCGGCGCGATCAGGCCGACCTGCACTTCGTTCAGGCCGATGGCATACGGCCGCGACGGATCGGCGCTGCGCGCCATCACCCGGTAGTCGCAGCACAGGGCCAGCACGCAGCCACCCGCCGGGGCGTGGCCGGTGATCGCCGCGACCACCGGAATGCGGCTCTCGGCCAGCGTGCGCACGGCGCCAAAGAAGGCGTTCCAGGTGTCCAACAACTTGTGCTTGTCATCGCCATGCGAGAGCAGGTGCGGCACGTCCATGCCGCCGGTGAAGACGCGCTCGCTGCCAGACAGCACGATGCCATGCGCGTCTTCGGCCATGGCCAGCTCGATGGCATGGATCAACTGCCGGCACAGTTCGGTGTCCAGTGCGTTGACCGGCGGCCGTGCCAGGCGCAGTTCGCGGATGGGGCCATGGTTGATCACCTCGATGAGCGTCGTCATGCTGCGGTCTCGTTGCGAAGAAGGAACCTGGGCGATGATAACCAAACCATTCGTTGGCGTACTGTGGGTCCTGTGTGCGACCGCAGCATCGGCCTCGGCCGCCGAACCGGCGTGCGTCACGGTGGAGCAGGGCTGGGCGCGGTTGCCTCCGAATCCGGCAATGCCGATGACCGCCGGCTACGGCGTCATCCACAACGGCTGCAGCAAGGCGATGGCGATCACCGGCGCGACCAGCAGCAGCTTCGGTGATGTGTCGCTGCACGAGACCACGATTGTCGACGGGGTCAGCCGGATGCGCGCGATCGAGCGCCTGCCGCTGGCAGCCGGCGCGCGTGCCGAGCTCAAACCCGGTGGCCTGCACCTGATGCTGATGCAGGGCAAGGGTGCGTTGAAGGAAGGGCAGGTGCTGCCGCTGCGGCTGCAGCTGGAAGGTGGTAGCGAAGCGAGTGCGACGTTGACCGTGCGCAAGGCCGCGCCGTAGCGGGATGGCAGTGCCGGCCGCTGGCCGGCAACTCGGTATGCCGGCCAGCGGCCGGCACTACCAAACAGGCTTACGACCAGTCGTAAGAGAACAGCACCGTGCGGCTGACCGGCTCGTACAGCATCACGATCGCGTCGGCACCGGTGGCGCACCAGTTGTAGCCGGCTACGTCGGCCACGGCGAAGAATTTGTTGCCATTGCGGGTGATGATCACCGTTTCGGCATCGTCCGCAGCGTTGGGGTCATCGGCCGCCTCGGTGAAGCCCAGTTCGAAGGCTGCGGGAATCTCCGCGGTCTCGGTCCAGTTGCCGAAACCAATGGGGCCACCCAGCGTATCCAGATAATCGCGCTCGCTGGCCTCACCCTTGCCGTAGCGCGAGTAGCAGGCGAGACGACCGTGCGTGGCATGGTAGTCGCGGGCCTTGGCGTAGCTCTCGCGCATCTGCGCGATGTGTTCCTGTGCGTCCTTGTCCTGTACCGCATCGCCGATGAAATAGCCCTCGTTGCCGAGGAAGCGCATCTGGTTGCCGGCGGTCAGTTCGAAGGCGATCCAGTTGGTGCCGGTGAAATCGTTGTGGTGGTCTTCGGTGGTCTCGCCGATGCAGCCGTCGTACGGCTCGATCGGGCACAGCATCGTTGCCACCTGGCCAGCCAGTTCCGGGCGCAGCACGCCCAGGTCGATCTTCAGCAGCGGCAGCAGGTGCTGGCCGAGCCAGGCCTGGTCGGCGGGAAAGACGTCGGTGGGGAAGGGGACCATGCCGGGCAGCAGGTCGCGCAGTTCGGTCTTGTGGATCATGTCAGTCCTTTGATCAGTGTCGGTCGTGCCGGCCGCTGGCCGGCAACCTCATTGCAGCCAAAGCGTGCCGACCAAGGTCGGCACCCACCAGGGCGCGTCAGGTAGAGGCGCTGCGGATCGCCTCCGGCAGCGGTGCGCTCTTGCCGGTCTGGGTATCCATCCAGACCACCACCACGTTGCCATCGGAATACAGCTTCGAATCGTCCTGCTGATCGACGATGCGGTGGCCGATGGTCACGCTGCTGTTGCCCAGGCGCTCGACGAACAGTTCGACCACGATGTCGTTGGGCCACACGATCGGCAGCCGGTAATTGACGTTGGTCGCGGCCACCACCGGTGCGATGCGGTCGGTCATCGATACGCCGTCCACGCCCAGCATCCAGCGCACGCGCGCTTCCTCCAGGTAGGAAATGTACTTGGCGTTGTTGACGTGGCCCATGCTGTCCATGTCACGCCAGCGCACGCTGATCGGGATGCGGGCCAGGATCTTGTGTTCGCTGCTCATCAGGCGTCCTTCTTCTTGGTCGTGCTCTTGCTGGCCTTGCCGGTGCTCTTGGCAGCCACCGCCTTCTTCGCCACCTTGGCCGGCTTCTCAGGCTTCACCTTGCGCGGCGGGCGGGCATCGGGCTTGTTGGCCACGGCGGCCGGCTGTTCCGGGCGCGCGCTGGTGGATGGCAGCATGCGGGCCAGGAACTGGCCGGTGTACGACTGCGGGCAGGCCGCCACGTCTTCCGGCGTGCCGGTGACCAGGATGGTGCCACCGCGATGCCCGCCTTCCGGGCCCAGATCGACGATCCAGTCGGCGGTCTTGATCACGTCCAGGTTGTGCTCGATCACCACCACCGTGTTGCCCTCGTCGCGCAGCTTGTGCAGCACGCCCAGCAGCGCTTCGATGTCGTGGAAGTGCAGGCCGGTGGTCGGCTCGTCGAGGATGTACAGGGTGCGGCCGGTATCGCGGCGCGACAGTTCCTTGGACAGCTTCACGCGCTGCGCTTCACCACCAGACAGCGTGGTCGCGCTCTGGCCCAGCTTGATGTAGCTCAGGCCGACGTCGACCAGCGTTTCCAGCTTGCGCGCGATCGACGGCACCGGCTCGAACAGCTTCAGCGCATCCTCGACGGTCATTTCCAGCACGTCGTTGATGTTGAAGCCCTTGTACAGGATCTCCAGCGTTTCGCGGTTGTAGCGCTTGCCATGGCAGACATCGCACGGCACGTACACGTCCGGCAGGAAGTGCATCTCGACCTTGATCAGGCCGTCGCCCTGGCAGGCTTCGCAGCGGCCGCCGCGCACGTTGAAGCTGAAGCGGCCCGGCGAATAGCCACGCGCGCGCGCTTCAGGCACCTGTGCGAACAGTTCGCGCAGTGGAGTGAACAGGCCGGTGTAAGTGGCCGGGTTGGAACGCGGGGTGCGGCCGATCGGCGACTGGTCGATGTCCACCACCTTGTCGAACAGGTCCAGGCCATCGATCTCCTTGTACGGGGCGATCGGGTGCGAGGAACCGTTGATCTCGTTGGCGGCCAGCGAGAACAGGGTGTCGTTGATCAGGGTCGATTTGCCCGAGCCGGACACGCCGGTCACGCAGGTCAGCAGGCCCGACGGGATCGCCAGGTCCACGCCCTTCAGGTTGTTGCCGCTGGCCCCGCGCAGGTGCAGGGTCATCTTCGGGTTCGGTTTGTGCCGGCGCGCCGGAATCTCGATCGCGCGCTTGCCGGACAGGTACTGGCCGGTCAGCGAGCGTGGGGCTTCCAGGATGTCCTGCAGGGTGCCCTGGCCGACGATCTCGCCGCCGTGCACGCCCGCGCCCGGGCCGATGTCCAGCACGTAGTCGGCCAGGCGGATCGCATCCTCGTCATGCTCCACCACGATCACCGTGTTGCCCAGGTCGCGCAGGCGGGTGAGGGTGCCGAGCAGGCGTTCGTTGTCGCGCTGGTGCAGGCCGATGGACGGCTCGTCGAGCACGTACATCACGCCGACCAGGCCGGCGCCGATCTGGCTGGCCAGGCGGATGCGCTGTGCCTCGCCACCGGACAGGGTGTCGGCCTTGCGCTCCAGGGTCAGGTAATCCAGGCCGACGTCGACCAGGAAGCCGAGGCGTTCGCCGATTTCCTTGACGATCTTCGCGGCGATTTCGCCACGCCAGCCCGGCAGGCTCAGTTCGCTGAAGAACTTCAGCGCCTCGTCGATCGGCAGCACCACCAGGTCCGGCAGCGGGCGGTCGGCCACGAACACGTTGCGAGCCGCCTTGTTCAGGCGCGCGCCGTGGCATTCCGGGCACGGCTGCTCGCTGATGTACTTGGACAGTTCTTCGCGCACCGCCGGCGACTCGGTTTCCTTGTAGCGGCGTTCGAGGTTGGGAATGATGCCCTCGAAGCGGTGCTTGCGCTGGGTGCGGCCACCGGCTTCGGTGAAGTAGGTGAAGGTGATCGCTTCGTCGCCGCTGCCGTACAGCACGGCCTGCTGCACCTTGGCCGGCAGCGAGTTCCACGCCGCGTCGACGTCGAACCTGTAGTGCTTGGCCAGCGAGGCGATCAGCTGGAAGTAATAGGCGTTGCGACGATCCCAGCCGCGCACCGCACCGGCGGCCAGCGACAGTTCGGGATGCACCACCACGCGCGAGGGGTCGAAGAACTCGGCCATGCCCAGGCCATCGCAGCCGGGGCAGGCGCCCATCGGTGCGTTGAACGAGAACAGGCGCGGTTCCAGCTCCGGCAGCGAGTAATCGCAGACCGGGCAGGAATACTTGGAGGAGAACAGCGTCGGCGCGGTTTCGGTGTTGTCCAGGCTCTGCACCGAGGCCATGCCGTCGCCCAGCTTCAGCGCGGTCTCGAAGCTCTCGGCCAGGCGCTGCTTGATGTCCTCGCGCGGGCGGAAGCGGTCGATCACCGCCTCGATGGTGTGCTTCTGGCGCAGTGCCAGCGGCGGCACCGCGTCGATTTCATGCAGCTCGCCGTCCACGCGCACACGGACGAAGCCCTGCGCACGCAGCTGGTCGAACACCTGCGCATGCTCGCCCTTGCGGTCGCGGATGACCGGCGCCAGCAGCATGTAGCGCTGTTCCGGGTCCAGCGTCAGCACCTGGTCGACCATCTGGCTGACCGTCTGCGCTTCCAGCGGATAGCCGTGGTCCGGGCAGCGCGGGGTGCCGACGCGGGCGTACAGCAGGCGCAGGTAGTCGTAGATCTCGGTGATCGTGCCGACGGTCGAACGCGGGTTGTGCGAGGTCGACTTCTGCTCGATCGAGATGGCCGGGGACAGGCCTTCGATGTGGTCCAGGTCCGGCTTTTCCATCACGCTCAGGAACTGGCGCGCATAGGCCGACAACGACTCGACATAGCGGCGCTGGCCTTCTGCATAGATGGTGTCGAACGCCAGCGAGGACTTGCCCGAGCCGGACAGGCCGGTGATCACGATCAGCTTGTCGCGGGGCAGGTCGAGGTCGAGGTTCTTCAGGTTGTGCGTCCGCGCGCCGCGGATGCGGATGAAATCCATCGCCATGGGGGATCCGGTTGTGGGGGCGTTGGCTGGGTGCCGGGCCAGCAGGGAACGGCAATCGGTCAGCCTACCGAGGTGACCAGATGGGGGCAATGGGCGACAATGCCAGCCCGGTGTCTCACCTTGTGAGACAGGCCGTCAGCCAGGGGTCAGATCCCTGGCTGACGGCGTGAAAAGGGTTCTGACCCCTTTCCGGTGCCGTCTCCTTCGACGTTCAGGGGTTGACTTGACCCGCGCCCGCTGATCTGCGTACAATTCCGCTCCTGTCCGCCCTCGATGGCGGCAGCTCAGACCACAATAACTACAGAGGAAGGCCTGGTCATGTACGCAGTACTGGTCACCGGCGGTAAGCAATACCGCGTGGCGCAGGGCGAGAAGCTCCGCATTGAAAAGCTCGAAGTCGAAGTCGGCAGCGAGATCAAGTTTGACAACATCCTGATGCTGGGTGACAGCGACGGCGTGAAGCTGGGCGATGCGCTGAAGGGCGCTGCCGTCACCGCCAAGGTCCTGTCCCAGGGTCGTGCTGACAAGGTCCGGATCATCAAGTTCCGTCGCCGCAAGCACCACATGAAGCGTCAGGGTCACCGTCAGTACTACACCGAAATCGAGATCACCGGCATCGCCGGCTAAGCATCAGGAGAAGCAGTCATGGCACATAAAAAGGGCGTAGGCTCCTCGCGCAACGGTCGCGACTCCAACCCGAAGTACCTGGGCGTCAAGATCTTCGGCGGCCAGGCCATCGAAGCCGGCAACATCATCGTGCGTCAGCGCGGCACCCAGTTCCACCCGGGCACCGGCGTTGGCCTGGGCCGTGACCACACCCTGTTCGCCCTCGTGGACGGCAAGGTGGAGTTCTCGGTCAAGGGCGCCAAGAAGCGTCGCACCGTCAGCATCGTCTCGGCCGACGCCTGATCCAGGCATCGCCGGCGCCCGTGCCTCGGCATGGGGGTGCTGCATGAAGAGCCCCGCTTCGGCGGGGCTTTTCGTTAGAGTTGAAGCAAGACCGGCCAGGCCGGGCTGCCGGCCATCGGCAGGCATAACATTCAAGGTGGCGGCCGGCAGGCCGCGCCCATCGCAGGCATCGAAACAATGAAACTGGTAGACGAAGCAGAAATCGAAGTGTTCGCCGGCAACGGCGGCAACGGCTGCATTGGCTTCCGTCGCGAGAAGTTCATTCCGCTCGGCGGCCCGGACGGCGGCGACGGCGGTGCGGGCGGCAGCGTGTACATCCGCGCCGACGAAAACCTGAATACCCTGGTCGACTTCCGCCATGACCGCATCTTCAAGGCGCAGCGTGGCGAGAACGGCATGGGCCGCCAGGCCTACGGCAAGGGCGGCGAAGACCTGACCATCACCGTGCCGGTCGGCACCGTGGTGATCAACGTTGCCACCGATGAAGTCATCGGCGACCTGACCCAGCACGGCGACCGCCTGCTGGTGGCCAAGGGCGGCCGCGGTGGCCTGGGCAACATGCACTTCAAGAGCTCGACCAACCGCTCGCCGCGCCAGGCGCTGCCGGGCGAGCCGGGTGAGGAGCGCACGCTGAAGCTGGAGCTGAAGCTGCTGGCCGACGTCGGCCTGCTGGGCTTCCCCAACGCCGGCAAGAGCACCCTGATCCGTGCCGTTTCGGCGGCGACGCCGAAGGTGGCCGATTACCCGTTCACCACGCTGTACCCGAACCTGGGTGTGGTGAAGGTGGAAAACTACCGCAGCTTCGTGATCGCCGACATCCCGGGCCTGATCGAAGGCGCGGCCGACGGTGCCGGCCTGGGTGCGCAGTTCCTGCGCCACCTGCAGCGCACCCGCCTGCTGCTGCACCTGGTGGACATCTCGCCGATGGAGGGTGGGGTGGAAGGTATTTCCCCGGTCGAGCAGGTGCGCGCCATCGAGCGCGAGCTGGAAAAGCACGATCCGGAACTGCTGCAGAAGCCGCGCTGGCTGGTGCTGAACAAGGCTGACCTGATGTTCGAGGATGAAGCGAAGGCTGCGGCCGAGCAGATCGTCGCCGACCTGGGCTGGAAGGAGCCGTGGTTCCTGGTCTCCGCGCTGGGTCGCGAAGGCACCTTCCCGATCATGAGCCGGATCATGGCCTTCTTCGATCGCCAGAAGGAAGAAGAGCAGGAAGCCCGCGACGCGCAGTAATGCTGTTGTGGTTCCATGCGAAAAACCCGGCTTTGGCCGGGTTTTTTTTGTTCCCCGGTAGTGCCGGCCGCTGGCCGGCATTCCTCGGGGTTGCCGGCCAGCGGCCGGCACTACCGGATCGCGCGGACCCCGTGGATCGCTGGCAACAAAAAACCCGGCCGGGGCCGGGTTCTTGTCTGCTGCCCGGCCCCTAAGGGCAGGGCGGCAACGCCGGATCAGGCGGCCTTGAGGGCCTTGATGCGGTCGTTCAGGCGGCTCTTGTGGCGAGCAGCCTTGTTCTTGTGGATCAGGCCACGCGCGCTGAAGCGATCCAGGATCGGCTGGGCAACGGCGAAGGCGGCTTCGGCGCCGGCGGCATCGTTGGCGTCCAGCGCCTTGATCACTTTCTTGACAGCGGTGCGCAGCATCGAGCGCTGAGCCACGTTGCGCGCGTTGCGCACGACGGTCTGCTTGGCGCGCTTCTTGGCGGACTTGATATTGGCCACGGTGGTGGTTTCCTGAAAAAATCGGTGTTATGGGAACAGCAAGCTAGCTAGTATGATGGCGTAAGAAATGCACGTCAAGTCGATTGTCAAGAGGGACGCTGAGTGAGTTCACCCAAGTTGTTGCGGGGCCTGCTGTCGTTCAGCAGCATGACCATGGTCTCGCGCGTTCTCGGACTTGTCCGGGACTTCGTGGTGACCACCACGTTCGGCACCAACGCCATCACTGATGCTTTCTGGGTCGCCTTCAGGGTACCCAATTTCCTGCGGCGTTTGTTCGCCGAAGGCTCTTTCGCCACCGCTTTCGTGCCCGTGTTCACGGAAGTGAAGGAGACCCGCAGCCACGCCGAGCTGCGTGAACTGATGGCCCGCACCGCCGGCACCCTGGGCGGGGTGCTGATGCTGGTCACTGCGCTGGCGCTGATCTTCGCGCCGCAGCTGGCCTCGGTCTTCTCCAGTGGCGTTGATACCGATCCGGTCAAGCAGGGCCTGCTGGTCGACCTGTTCCGCCTGACCTTCCCGTTCCTGTTGTTCGTGTCGCTGACCGCCCTGGCCGGCGGCGCGCTGAACAGCTTCCAGCGCTTCGCCATGCCGGCGCTGACCCCGGTCATCCTCAACCTGTGCATGATCGCCGGCGCGCTGTGGCTGGCCCCGCGGCTGGGCGGCACCCCGGAAAAGCAGATCCTGGCGCTGGGCTGGGCGGTACTGGCTGCCGGCATCCTGCAGCTGCTGTTCCAGCTGCCCTCGCTGAAGGGCATCAACCTGCTGACCCTGCCGCGCTGGGGCTGGAGCCATCCGGGCGTGCGCAAGGTGATGACGCTGATGGTGCCGACCCTGTTCGGCTCCTCGGTGGCGCAGATCAACCTGCTGCTGGACACCGTCATCGCGGCCAAGCTGACCGATGGCTCGCAGTCCTGGCTGTCGCTGGCCGACCGCTTCCTGGAGCTGCCGCTGGGCGTGTTCGGCGTGGCGCTGGGCACGGTGATCCTGCCGGCGCTGGCCCGTCACCACGTCAGCACCGACCGCGAAGGCTTCTCGCGCTCGCTGGACTGGGGCCTGCGCATGACCCTGCTGATCTCGGTGCCGGCCATGCTGGGCCTGCTGCTGCTGGCCGAACCGCTGATCGCGACCATCTTCCAGCACGGCCAGTTCAGTGCCTTCGATACCCGCATGACCGCGCTGTCGGTGTACGGCCTGAGTTTCGGCCTGCCGGCGTTCGCCCTGCTGAAGGTGGTGTTGCCAGCGTTCTACGCACGCCAGGACACCAAGACCCCGGTGCGCGCGGGTGTGGCCGCGCTGGTGGCCAACATGGTGTTCAACTTCGCCCTGCTGGCGGTGCTGTACCAGGTCATGGTGCCGGACGAGCTGAAGGCGCAGGGCGTGATGGCGGCCATCGGCAAGCAGCCGGGCCTGCATCTGGCGCTGGGCATTGCCAGTGCACTGTCCAGTTACCTGAACCTGGGCCTGCTGTGGTACTGGCTGGGCAAGACCGACGTCTACCAGCGCCGGCCGGGCTGGGGCGGCTATCTGCTGCGACTGCTGCTGGCCTGTGCGGCCATGGTTGGTGTGCTGCTGGCCCTGCTGCACTGGCTGCCAGGCTTCTCGGCGATGAGCGTGTGGGAGCGGATCGGCAGCCTGTCGCTGCTGGTCGGCGGTGGCGGTGCCACCTACGCGGTAGCCATGCTGGCGATGGGCTTCCGCCCGCGCGATCTGCGTGGGCATTGATCGCGGCTTGTGGCGGCTATACTTCAGGGTTACACCATTGAAGCGGCGGCCCCGGTCGGGCCGGAACGAGAGTTGATGAGCAGGCTGTTCAGAAGCGTCGAGGGCGGGGGGTTGTTCCCCAACGGAAGCGTGGTCTGTATCGGTGCATTCGACGGCCTCCACCTGGGCCATCGTGCGCTGGTCCGCCACGCGGTTGCCCGCGCGCGCGCCTTGGGCGTGGCCGCCGTGGCCGTGGCGTTCGAGCCGCTGCCGCGTGAGTTCTTCGCCCAGGGCACACCGCCGCCGCGGCTGACCCTGGCGCGCAGCAAGGTCGAGATCCTGCGCGAGCTCGGTGTCGATGCGGTCGGCCTGCTGCGATTCGACGCGGCGATGGCAGCGATGCCGGCCGAGGCCTTCGTGCGCCAGTTGCTGGTCAAGCGCCTGAGTGCGCGTGAGGTCTGGATCGGCCCAGAGTTCTGCTTCGGCAACCGCCGCCGTGGCGACCTGGCTCTGCTGCAGAAAATGGGTGCCGAACTGGGTTTCACTGCGGGCGAAATTGAAGCGGTCGACCTGCATGGCGAACGCATTTCCAGCACCCGCATCCGCCAGCTGCTGCAGCAGGGCGACTTCGCCCGTGCCAACGACCTGCTGGGCCGTCCGTACGCGATCAGCGGCCGGGTGGTGCGCGGGCGCCAGCTCGGCCGTACGCTGGGCTTCCCCACCGCCAACCTGCGGTTCCCGAAGACCCCGGCGCTGTCGGGCATCTACGCGACCTGGGTGCATGGCGTGTTCGACCAGCCGTGGCCGTCAGTGTCCAGCTTCGGCACCCGCCCGACGGTGGAGGGCGTGGAGCCGCTGCTGGAAGCCCACCTGTTCGATTTCCAGGGCGACCTGTACGGGCGCCACATCGATGTGGAGTTCGTCGCCAAGCTGCGCGACGAAGAGAAATTCAATGATCTGGCGGCGCTGACCGACCAGATGCACCGCGACGCCGAACAGGCGCGCGCCATCCTTTCCGAACATAGATTGCGAGCCACTGCGTGAGCCAGGACTACAAGACCACCCTGAACCTGCCAGCCACCGAATTCCCGATGCGCGGCGATCTGCCCAAGCGCGAGCCGGGCATTCTGGCGCGGTGGGAAGAGCAGGGGCTCTACCAGCAGCTGCGCGACAACGCCGCCGGCCGCCCGCTGTTCGTGCTGCACGATGGCCCGCCGTACGCCAACGGCCGCATCCACCTGGGCCACGCGGTCAACAAGATCCTGAAGGACATCATCGTCAAGTCGCGCTACCTGGCCGGCTTCGATGCGCCCTACGTGCCGGGCTGGGACTGCCATGGCCTGCCGATCGAGATCGCGGTGGAAAAGAAGTGGGGCAAGGTCGGCACCAAGCTCGACGCCGTTGAATTCCGCCAGAAGTGCCGCGAGTTCGCCGAAGAGCAGATCAACATCCAGCGCGTGGACTTCAAGCGCCTGGGCGTGACCGGTGACTGGGACAACCCGTACAAGACCCTGAGCTTCGACTTCGAAGCCAACGAGATCCGTGCGCTGTCCAAGGTCGTGGCCAACGGCCACCTGGTGCGTGGTGCCAAGCCGGTGTACTGGTGCTTCGACTGTGGCTCGGCGCTGGCCGAGGCCGAGATCGAGTACCAGGAAAAGGAATCGCCGGCGATCGACGTGGCCTACGCCGCACGCGATGCGCAGGCCATCGGCCAGGCGTTCGGCGTGAGCGTGCCGGCCGACGTGGACGTGGCCGTACCGATCTGGACCACCACCCCGTGGACGCTGCCGGCCTCGCTGGCGGTGTCGCTGGGCGCGGAGATCACCTACGTGCTGGCCGAAGGCCCGGCGCACCACGGCAAGCGCCGTTGGCTGGTGCTGGCTGCGGCGTTGGCCGAGCGCGCGCTGCAGCGCTATGGCGTCGAAAACGTGGTGCTGCACGGTGAAACCACCGGTGCGGCGCTGGAGAACCAGCTGCTGGCGCACCCGTTCTACCCGGAGCGCGAGATCCTGGTGCTCAACGGCGACCACGTCTCCGACGAGGACGGTACCGGTGCGGTGCACACCGCCCCCGGCCACGGCCAGGAAGACTTCGTGGTCAGCCAGAAGTACGGCCTGCTGGACAAGTACAACGCCGGCCAGGTGACCCCGATCGACGGCCGTGGCGTGTACCTGGAATCGACCCCGCCGGCCGGTGACGTGGTGCTGGCTGGCCAGCACCTGTGGAAGGCGCAGGAGGCCATCGTCGGCGTGCTGCGCGACAACGGTGCGCTGCTGGCGTTCCATCCGATCCGCCACAGCTACCCGCACTGCTGGCGCCACAAGACGCCGGTGGTGTTCCGCGCCACCCCGCAGTGGTTCATTTCGATGGACAAGGCCAACCTGCGCAACGATGCGCTGGCCGCCATCGACACCGTGGGCTGGTTCCCGACCTGGGGCAAGGCGCGCATCCAGAGCATGGTCGACGGTCGCCCGGACTGGACCATCTCGCGCCAGCGCACCTGGGGCGTGCCGATCGCACTGTTCACCCACCGGCAGACCGGCGAGATCCATCCACGTTCGGTGGAGCTGATGCAGCAGGTCGCCGACCGCGTCGAAGCCGAAGGCATCGACGTGTGGTACTCGCTGGATGCCGCCGAACTGCTGGGCGCTGAAGCCGCCGACTACGAGAAGGTCACCGACATCCTCGACGTCTGGTTCGATTCGGGCGTGACCCATGAAGGCGTGCTCGCCGCGCGTGGCTTCGGCAAGCCGGCCGACCTGTACCTGGAAGGTTCCGACCAGCACCGTGGCTGGTTCCAGTCCTCGCTGCTGACCGGCGTGGCGATCGACAAGCGCGCCCCGTACAAGCAGTGCCTGACCCACGGCTTCACCGTGGATGAGCACGGCCGCAAGATGTCCAAGTCGCTGGGCAACGGCATCGAGCCGCAGGACATCATGAACAAGCTGGGCGCGGACATCCTGCGCCTGTGGATCGCCTCGGCCGACTACAGCAACGAGATGTCGCTGTCGCAGGAGATCCTCAAGCGTAATGCCGATGCCTACCGCCGCCTGCGCAACACCGCACGCTTCCTGCTCGGCAACCTGGACGGTTTCGATCCGGCCCAGCACCTGCGTCCGCTCGACCAGATGGTCGCGCTGGACCGCTGGATCGTGCATCGCGCGTGGGAGCTGCAGGAGAAGATCAAGGCGGCCTACGACGGCTACAACATGGCCGAGATCGTGCAGCTGCTGCTGAACTTCTGCAGCGTGGACCTGGGCTCGCTGTACCTGGACGTGACCAAGGACCGCCTGTACACGATGCCGACCGATTCGCACGGTCGCCGTTCGGCACAGAGCGCGATGTACCACATCGCCGAAGCGTTCACCCGCTGGGTGGCGCCGATCCTGACCTTCACCGCCGACGAGCTGTGGGGCTACCTGCCGGGCGAGCATGCCGGCCATGTGCTGTTCACCACCTGGTACGACGGCCTGGCGCCGCTGCCGGCCGATGCCCAGCTCAACGCCACCGACTTCGACCAGTTGCTGGCTGTGCGCGAGCAGGTGGCCAAGGTGCTCGAGCCGATGCGTGCCAACGGCGCCATCGGTGCCGCGCTGGAAGCGGAGATCACCATTGCCGCCAACGAGGAGCAGGCCGCGAAGTGGCAGCCGCTGGCCGATGAACTGCGCTTCCTGTTCATCAGTGGCGACGTGCAGGTGCGCCCGGCGACCACCGACGAGGTGTTCGTCAGCGCCCAGCCGACCACCAAGGCCAAGTGCGTGCGCTGCTGGCACCACCGCGCCGACGTCGGCAGCAACGCCGATCATCCGGAACTGTGCGGCCGTTGCGTGAGCAACGTGACCGGCGCCGGCGAAGTGCGGAGCTGGTTCTGATGGCCGCGCCCCGTCCGCATCCGAACGCCCTGGTCTGGCTGCTGCTGTCGGCGGCCATCATCGGCCTGGACCAGTGGTCCAAGGCCTGGGTTCTGTCGAGCCTGCCGGAGTTCCAGCCGGTGGTGGTCATCGACGGCTTCTGGAACTGGTACCGCACCTACAACACCGGCGCCGCGTTCAGTTTCCTGAGCGACGCCGGTGGCTGGCAGAAGTACTTCTTCACCGCGCTGGCGATCGCCATCAGCGGCCTGATGGCGTGGTGGCTGCGCGGCACCGCGCGCGGCAACTGGAAGGCCGCGGTGCCGTATGCGCTCATCATCGGCGGCGCCATCGGCAACGTGATCGACCGCCAGGTGCACGGCCACGTGGTCGACTTCATCCAGTGGTACGTGGGCAGCTACACCTGGCCCTCGTTCAACATCGCCGACTCGGCCATCGTGGTGGGTGCCATCGGCATCGCCCTGTTTGGCCTGTTCGACGGCAAGTCCGCCAAAAAGGCGGATAATGCCAATCCGAAACCGTAAGCCGGCCGCTGCCGGGAGATTGAACTGATGGATGTGCTGCTCGCCAACCCGCGTGGTTTCTGTGCCGGTGTCGATCGTGCGATCGAGATCGTCAAGCGCGCGATCGAAACGCTGGGCGCGCCCATCTATGTTCGCCATGAAGTGGTGCACAACCGCTTCGTGGTCGACGACCTGAAGCAGCGCGGGGCGATCTTCGTCGAGGAACTCGACGAAGTGCCGGACAACAACACGGTGATCTTCAGCGCCCATGGCGTGTCCCAGGCCGTGCGCCAGGAAGCCGAGCGCCGTGGCCTGAAGGTGTTCGACGCCACCTGCCCGCTGGTGACCAAGGTCCACTTCGAAGTCGCCCGCCACTGCCGTGCCGGCCGTGACGTGGTGCTGATCGGCCACGCCGGTCACCCGGAGGTGGAAGGCACCATGGGCCAGTGGAACCGCGAAGCCGGCACCGGCCAGATCTACCTGGTGGAAGACGTGGAGCAGGTTGCCACGCTGCAGATCAACCAGCCGGAAAACTTCGCCTACACCACCCAGACCACGCTGTCGGTGGATGACACGCGCGGCATCATCGATGCGCTGCGCGAGCGTTTCCCGGCGATGCAGGGCCCGAAGAACGACGACATCTGCTACGCCACGCAGAACCGCCAGGATGCCGTGCGGGATCTGGCCAAGCGCTGCGACCTGGTGCTGGTGGTCGGTTCGCCGAACAGCTCCAACTCCAACCGCTTGAGCGAGCTGGCCCGCCGTGAGGGCGTGGAGTCGTACCTGATCGACGGCGCGCACGAGATCGACCCGGCATGGGTGGCAGGCAAGCAGCACATCGGCGTGACCGCCGGCGCCTCTGCACCGCAGGTGCTGGTCGATGGCGTGCTGGCGCGCCTGGCCGAACTGGGCGCCACCGGCGTGGGCGAGCTGGACGGCGAACCGGAATCGATGGTGTTCGCGCTGCCGAAGGAACTGCGCCTGCGCCTGGTCGACTGACCGGGAAGCGCCTCATCCACGCATGGCGTGGATCTACTGGAACTGCTCTGGCGGGTGCGAACCTGCACACGGTGGGTGCGAGCCGGCACATGGTGGGTGCGGACCTTGGTTCGCACGCTTTTTCGCACGCAAGGATGGGCGGCCCGCCCATGACCTTTGGCCATGGGGCAGGGCACGTTACAGGCCTAGCATCGGAAGATTCTCCGCTGTTGGAACCTGCCCGATGAAGACCCGAGCCTTGGCGATGTCGTTGCTGTTCGCGCTGGCGGCCACGCCTGCACTGGCGCAGACCTCGCCACCGGCGAACGCTGAGGCCCCCGGCCTGCTGCGCATCGATGTCGACGCGCGCGATCTGGCCCGGCGCATCTTCAAGGTGACCGCTACGGTGCCGGCCAAGCCCGGCCCGATGACCCTGCTGTACCCGCAGTGGATTCCCGGCAACCATTCGCCCACCGGCCCGATCGACAAGTTGGCCGGCCTGCGCGTGACCGCCAACGGCAAGCCGCTGGCCTGGCAGCGTGACCAGTTCAACGTCTATGCGTTCAAGGTGAACGTGCCCGAGGGCGTGAGCGAGATCGTCGCCCACTTCGACTTCCTGTCCTCGCAGGGCGGCAGCCAGGGCCGGGTGGTGATGACCCCGGAAATGCTCAACCTGCAGTGGAACGCCAATTCGCTGTATCCGGCCGACGTCGATGCGCGCAACCTGCAGGCGCAGGCCAGCGTGACCCTGCCCAGGGGCTGGTCGTTCGCAACCGCGCTGGAAACCGCGCGGCGCGACGGTGACACCGTGGTGTTCAAGCCGATCTCGTATGACCATCTGGTCGATTCGCCCTTGTTCGCCGGCGAGCACTACCAGCGCATCGATCTCGACCCGGGCGCGAAGGTGCCGGTGCACCTCAATGTGTTTGCCGACGACGCCAAATCGCTGAAGCCGAGCGAGGCACAGATCACCATGCATCGCGCGCTGGTGCAGCAGGCCGACAAGCTTTACGGTGCGCGCCACTACAACCACTATGAGTTCCTGCTGGCATTGACCGACCGCCTCGGTGGCATCGGCCTGGAGCATCACCGTTCCAGCGAGAACAGCGCTGACCCGGGCTACTTCACCGAGTGGGACAGCAACGCGTGGATGCGCGATCTGTTGCCGCACGAGTACACCCATTCCTGGAACGGCAAGTACCGTCGCGGCGCCGACCTGGCCACCGCCAACTTCAACGTGCCGATGGGCGACAGCCTGCTGTGGGTGTACGAGGGCCAGACCCAGTTCTGGGGCCAGGTGCTGGCGGCGCGTTCGGGGCTGTGGTCGACCGCGCAGGCGCGCGACATGCTGGCCAATGTGGCCGCGACCTACGACCGTGGCCGACCGGGCCTGGCCTGGCGGCCGCTGCAGGACACTACCAACGATCCGACCATCGCCCAGCGCCGCACGCTGCCCTACCGCAACTACCAGATGAGCGAGGACTACTACTCCGGCGGCCAGATGTTGTGGCTTGAAGTGGAGGGCAAGCTGCGCGAACTGAGCGGCAACCGCCGCAGCCTGGACGACTTCGCGCGTGCGTTCTTCGGCGTCGGCAATGGCGACTGGGATGTCAACCCGTACACCTTCGATGATGTGGTCGCGACCTTGAACGGCATCGCGCCGTACGACTGGGCGACGTTCCTGCGCGGGCGCCTGGACGGCCACGGTTCGTTGACCGGCGGCCTGGAGCTGGCAGGCTGGAAGCTGGTCTACCGCGATACGCCGAACGACGCCTACAAGGCACAGGAAAAACGCGCCAAGGCGGCACTGCTCGCCTATTCGCTGGGCGCGACCGTGCTCGACAGCGGTACGGTCGGCGATGTGATCTGGGACAGCCCGGCGTTCAACGCCGGTCTTGCACCGGGCATGAAGGTGATCGCGGTTGGCGGCCGTGAGTACAGCAGCCAGCGCTTGAAGGACGCGGTGGCTGCGGCAGGGAAGGACAAGGCGCCGATCGTGCTGCTGGTGAAGCAGTTCGACCGCATCGAAACGATGAGCATCGCCTACCACGGTGGCCTGCAGTACCCGGTGCTGGAGCGTATCGCCGGCAAGCCTGACCGCCTTGCAGAATTGTGGAAGGCCCGATGAAGCCGCGCGCCCGCGATGGCGTGATCCTGCTGATGGCGATCCTGGCCATCGTCGGCGCGTTCCTGCACGGTGACGGGCGCTGGCTGCATTGGCTGGCCAAGCCGACCACCACGCTGCTGCTCGCTGCCATCGTCTGGCGCCTGCATGATCCCGCGCAGCCGTTCTATCGACGCGCGGTGCTGGCCGGCATGCTGCTGTCGTGCGTGGGTGACATCGCGTTGATGCTGCCGATGGATGCGTTCGTACCGGGCCTGGTCGCGTTCCTGCTGGCCCACCTCTGCTATATCGTCGCCTTCCGCGACGGCCTGCGTGCGGGGCGTGGGCTGTTGGCGGCCAGCGTCCTGCTGGCGACGTTTGCCGTGCTCAACGTACTTGGCCTGTGGCCGCACCTGCCCGCACCGATGCGCATTCCGGTGCTGGCGTATGTGGTGGTGCTGGCCTCGATGGCGGTGCTGGCACTGGCACGCCAGTGGTGCCGGCCACAGCCCGCTGCCGTGGAAGCCAGCAGCGCGCGCTGGGCGGCCGCCGGTGCGCTGCTGTTCGTCGCCAGCGATTCACTGCTGGCCTGGGACCGCTTCGCCGGCGGTCTGCCGCTGGCCAGCCTGCTGGTGCTGTCCACGTACTACGGCGCGCAGTACGCCATCGCCCGCTCGGTGAAATAGAAAAAGGGGACGGAGGGGATTAAGTCGCAATCCGCACCAAGGCACATGCGACTTAATCCCCTCCGTCCCCTTTTTTTGTAGCCTATCGGCGGTTCACGCCGCGCAGGGTGCCCTGCGCATCGAACTGCAGGCGCACGGATTCGCGGTCACCGGCGACGTCATCCGGCAGCCACACCAGCTTGCCGCCTTTGCGCACGATCACGTAGACGTGGCCGACTTCGGATGCGGGGTTCTGCAGCGCGTTGCGTTGTTCCTGCAGTGCCTGCGCCACGCGCGACACGGCCTCGAAATCGATGCTGGCCAGGGGGGTGCTGCTGCGCTGCAGGCTGATGGTCGGCGCGAACTGCTGCGGGTTCACCGGATTGCCCTTGCGCCACTGGCCACGTTCGAAGTGGTAGCTGTCGACGTGGCCCGGCTGTTGCGGGTCGACCAGATCGAGGTTGATGCGGCCATCGTCATAGAAGTGGATGCTGTGGAACACCGTCAACCGCTGTCCGGCCAGTGCTGGCAGCTGCTCCAGTGCCTGGCGGGCAGCCAGCAGGTAGTCCGCATCGAACAGGCGATTGTTGCGCTCGGGCGCCGCAGCGGTACTCGCCGCGGGGAAGGCGGCCGGGGACGGCACAAGCGATGCGGGTTGCTCGCGCGGCGACTGAGACGGGACGGAGGGTGGCAACCGGTCCGGCTGTACCGAATGCCCCAGCGTTTCGCTGATGGTCTGCAGGGCGCCGCCGGCAACGGCCACGCCCGCCAGAACCAGCAGCAGTACCAGGAACACGGTGTGGGTGGAGGGCGGCTGTTTCATACGCCCTCCAGGCGCACGTTGCCACGGTCATCCGGGTCGTACAGCAGGGTCACGTTTTCGCGCGGGATGTTGGCTAGATCGATCAGCGGGATGAAGCGGCGCACGCTCACCTGCTGCACGCGGCCGTCGCGATCGGTGTACTCCAGCTGGAACTCCACCTGCGGCTGTTCGTTGAGGTAGGTGCCGGTCTGACGCACCTTCAGCACCCTGGCCTCCACGCCGATGCCGCGGTACTTCAACGCGTCGCCGCGCGCATCAGCCTGCAGCAGGCGGCCAAGCAGGCGCAGCCCCAACATGTACCCACACAGCACCAGCGGGCACACCAGCAGCGGGTGGCCGAAGGACAGGAAGGTCCAGCCAAGGCCCTCGCTCTGCAGCCGGTAGGCCGCCACATAGGCAGCGGCTACCAGGACGATGCAGAGCGCTGCGCCGATGCTTCGCCGCCACAGGCTGGCGACATCCAGTTCGGGCTGGGCACCGTCCAGTACCACGTTCGGGAACGCGCCCGGCACCCGGCTCAGGCGTGCATCGACGTGCCTGCCGACGCCGAAGCGCTGCAGTTGCGGCTTGCTGTCGACCACCAGCAGCTGTTCGTGGATCGGCGTGCCGGACAGGTTCTTGAAGGACAGCTGCAGTTTCCATTGCGCGAAGCCACGCACCTGTACGCCGGTCTGTTCAGCGTGTTCGATCAGCGCATCGCGCGGTTCGCCATCGGCGAGGATCGAGCGGACGCGATGCAGGGCGCGCGGTGGGCCGAGCAGCAGGAAATGCAGGAACGCGAACAGCAGAGAGAGCCATGCAGCCAGCGACAGCACAAGCAGCAGCAGGGACAGCCATGGCGCGCTGCGATCAGCCAGCGCCACCGGCCAGGAGGTTCCGAAATAGAGGATGCAGGGGAAGGGCAACGCGAAGAACAGCAGGAACGCGCCCCAGAACCAGAGATAGGCTTTCATGGGGAAGGTGGCAGACCGGTGGAACAGGCCGCGTAGCGTACTACGCTCAGCGGAACTGCAGGGTAAGCAGGTAGTAGCGACCCAGTGGATCGTCCAGCCCCGGCATCTGCCCACCATTGCCGACCAGGTAGTTCACCGGTTGCGCATCAAGCACGTTGTGCACGTCCAGCGCCGCGATGACGCGTGTGCCCAGGCGGCGCGCCAGGTGCAGGTTCCAGCGCAGCTGGCGCGGATTCATGCAGTGGTTCTGTTCGATCTGCCGCTGCGGGCACTCGGCGCCGGGCAGCCATGCGCGGGTGCGGCCCACCTGGTTGCCGCGCAGGGCGATGTCCCAGTTGCTGTTCTGCCATTGCACGTTGAGGACCGCCGCCATCTCGGGCGTGACATGCCCGCGCAGGTCGATCGCCGGCTCGTGGTCCCGACGGCGGCGCAGCTCCTGCTGCTTCAGCGCGTCCAGCGAGAACAACCACTGGCCGGTGCTGCCGGTGTCGATCCGGTATTCGCCACGCAGCACCCAGTTGCGGGAAGTGGTGCGGCCGATATTGTCGAACGACAGGCGGAGGCTGCTCAGGTTGCCATCCTCATCCAACTGCCAGGTGTCACGGTTCCACACGGCATCGGTCGGCTGCAGCGCGAGGATCTCGTTGCGCAGCTCGACGATGTTGTGGGTCAGCGAAAGCGAGAACGCATCGCTGGGTGACCAGGTCGCCGCCAGCGAATGGCTGCGTGAGCTCTCGGCCTTGAGCGCGTTGTTCTCCTCCACATCCGCAGTGACCACGCAGCGGCCGTCCGGCTCGCTCTGTGCACAAGGTGGCAGTGCGCTTGAGACGGGCAGGGTAAGGGTGCCGAACTGTCCTGGCGGGCGGCGCTGTTCGAACAGGCTGGGCGCGCGATAGCCGCGGCCGCTGGCCAGCAGGAACGACCAGTGCGGTGTTGGCGTCCAGCGCAGGCCGGCACGGGGCGAGAATGCCGTGTAGTCGCCGTCGTAGTCCCAGCGCGCGGCCAGGTCCATGCGCAGTTCCGACGTGAGTGGCAGGCCCAGTTCCGCATACGCGCCGCCACTCTGCCGCGACAGGCGCCGCTGCTGCTGCGGCAGCCCCAGTGCCAGATCGCCCTGGCTCAGCAGGGTGTCCGGGTGCGACGTCCAGCGTTCGTGGCGCAGATCGATGCCGGTAGCCAGCTGCGCATTGCCGCCCCGCATCGGCATCAATGCGCGCTGTATGCCCCACCAGCCCTGCCACTGCTCGGTAAGTCCACGGTTGCGGATCGATGGGAACAGCGAAGTGGCTTCATCGGCGGGCAATGCATCGAAGCCTGGCAGGAACCTGAGCGACTGCGCCGCCTCGATGAACGGTTCGGCGCGCACGGTGCCCGGCGTGGCCAGGGTGACGTCGCTGCGCTGCGCGCTGATGCCGGCGTCCCAGCTGTGGCTGCCCTGGTCCCGGCCGATGCCCAGGGTGAGATCGGCGTCGGTGGCACGTACCTGGGGACGCACATTGCCGGCTTCGCGCAGGACGCTGTTGAAGGTGTAGCCGTACAGGCCGAGGGCGACGGCGGTCGGGCCCAGATCGAAACGCTGCCGGTTGTGGCTGGCGCGGGCTTCGGCATAGACGTAGCGTCCCTGGCCACGCTCATGCCGGTAGCGCAGATAGGCCGAGGCGGTATCGGAGGCCGGTTGAAGCGAACGAGGGCGCGAGCTGTCGAACCAGCAGGCGCCATTGCGTCGTTTCAATGGTCCGTCGCAGCGCGTAGCGGGCCAGTAGTCGCCATCGCGGAAGGCGCCGATCAGGTACTGCGACGTCTCGGCGTGCCAGTCACGCTGGTCTCCCGCCAGGTGATCGACGCGATGCAGGTCGATGCCTGCGAACCAGCGGTCGCCGCTCCCGCGCAGGCCTCCGGTGGCGGCCTGCACGCGGTACTGGCCGGCGTCGCCACGACTGCTCAGACCGGTCTGCAGCGTTGCCTCCGGACCGTCGGCCTGGTCGCGGAGGATGATGTTGACCACGCCGGACATGGCATCGGCACCGTAGATGGCCGAAGCACCGCCGCGCACCAGTTCGATGCGTTCGACAAAGCTGAGTGGAATGCCGCCCAGGTCGGTGAGCCCGCCCTGTTCCAGGGACACCATCGGATAACGGGGCAGGCGCCGGCCATTGGCCAGGAACAGGGTGGCGCGCGGTCCCATGCCATCCAGGCTGGTGGTGGCGGCCGCACCGACAGGCAGGTACTGCGAATCGCCACTGCGTGCGCTGCTCATCGCTGGCAGCCCGTTCATGCCCGGCAGGTGTCGCAGCAGGTCGAACAGGCTGCCGTAGCCACTGCGCAGGATATCTGCGCGATCGATCGTGGTCACCGGCAGGGTGGTCTGCACGGAGGTGCGCGGCAACCGGCTGCCGGTGACATGGATCGGCGCCAGGTCCACCTGGGGGGGCGACTGCGGGGGCATGCGCGGGCGCGGCGCCACCGTTGCCGGAACCGGCGGCGCGACGGCGGGCGCGACGCGGATGCGGCGGACCACGAAGCCACCGGACGGTGTTCGAAGGATGGTCACCGGCATGCCGGCGACCAGCTGTTTCAGGGCCGATGCTGGATCGGCCTGGCCATGGGTGCCGTTGGCATGGAGCCCCGCCAGTTCCCGGGCATCGAACACCAGAGCGATGCCGCTTTGCCGTGCCCATTGCTGCAATGCCGAGGGCAACGGGCCAGCGTTGATGCGGTAGTCGTGGGTGGCAGCCGGATCGCCTGCGAGGGCGGCAGGCGGCGCGGCGACCAGCAGCGCCAGGCACAGCAGGGGGCGGAGCAGCCCCCACTGCAGCGCGCCTGGTCCTGCCATCACCGCAGGCCTCCTCAGTACGTGCGGCGCAGTTCCAGCGCGCCATCCGGGCGCGTCTGGCCAGCAATGGACCAGCCAAGTTCCAGCGCGGACAGCAACTCCTGTGCGTCGCCTGCGCGGAACGTGCCGCTGACTGCCAGATCGGTGATCTCCGGGTCGGCGATCACCAGCGGTGCATGGCCATAGCGGTTCATGCGTTCGACCACGATCGACAGCGGGGTGGCATCGAAGACCAGCTGCCCATGCAGCCAGCCCTCGGCGGCTGCCGTGGAGGACAGCGTTGGACCGGGCTGGATGCGCCCGGAGGGGAGTACCTGCAGTTGCTGGCCAGGGCCCAGGGTGTGCTGGGCGGCGCCGTTGCTGACTTCCACCGCACCCTCCAGCAGCGCGACCTCGACCAGGCCATCGTGCAGGCGCTCGACCTGGAAGGTGGTGCCGATATCGCGGATGGTGCTGGTGCCGGCGCGCAGCTGCAGTGCTTTGTTCGATGGCGCGACCTGCAACTGCACGCGGCCGCGTTCGAGGTCGAGCTCGCGGTGGCGCCAGCCAAAGCGTGCGTGCAGCGTCGTGCCGGCATCGAGCATGGCTACGCTGCCATCGGGCAGGGTCAGCCGCTGCGCCTGATGCGTGTCATTGGCAAAGCGCTGCGGGGCTGGGTTGCCATCCACCGCTACCATCCAGCCCACGCCGATGGCCAGGCAGATACCAGCGGCCGCGGCCGCAGCAGGCAGCCAGCGGCGTCGGGCAGGCCGTGCCGCACGCGCCGCAGCCGTCCGCAGCCATGGGTCCGCAGCCAGGCCCTGGCCCTGCTGGAAAAGATCTTCGGCCTGCGCCCAGGCTTTGACATGGGCAGGGTCTTCAGCCAGCCAGTCTTCGAACGACTCGCGTTCGGCAGGGGTGCAGTCCGGGGCCTCCAACCGCGCCACCCAGGCGCTGGCGCGTGCGAACAGCGAGGCGTCTTCCGTGTGCCGGTGGCTGCTCATTCGGTATCCCCGTCGTTGTGGAGCGGATCCGGTCCCAACTCCTGGCGCAGGCCCTGCAGGGCGCGGGCGATGTGTTTTTCCACGGTCTTGGCTGTAATTCCACAGTGCCGCGCGATCTGCGTATAGCTCATGCCGGTGATCCGGTTGAGCAGGTACACCTCGCGCGCACGCTCGGGCAATTTGAAAAGGGCCTGCCGCAGCAGGGACAACATCTGCCCGGACTCTGCCTGGCGCAAGGGGTCCGGCGACGGGCTGGTGGGCTCGTCGTGACCATCATGCTCGGCCAGTGACAGGTGCGGTCGCGACTGCGGCGATCGGCCGCGATCGGCCAGGCGATTGCGCGCGATACGATACAGCAGCAGGCGCAGTTCGTCGGTGCCGTGCGCGCGATAGCGGATCAGCCGCTCCATGCAGTCCTGCGCGATGTCCTCTGCATCCTCCGGCCCGACGCCCCGTGTGCGCAGGAACGCGCACAGTGGCGCGCGTTCCTCGCGTACGAACGCGATGAAGGCGTCCGCAGGCGCGGGTGGCTCCGGCGCGTGGTGGATCAGGGGGGACGGAACGGACAGGGCTGGCCTCGGCTGACGTTGGCGGGTGCGCCTTCGAGTTTTACGCGACGATGACCGGATGGGGAAGAGTGTGTGGTGCCCCTCTCTCATTGTGAATGCATTCATTTTTTCCGGCCGACCGGGCTGGGGGAGATTCCGGCGCTTTGCCGTTTGACTCCTTACCCGCGTGTTGCGGGTGGAGAGAGAGAACGTATGAAGCATTCGAAGTTGAGCCTGGCCCTGGCCGGGCTGATCGCCGTTGGCGCCATCGCGGCGGCTGATGACGTCATGGCAATGAGTTATCACGTGCAGGGGGATCGCATCTTCCTGAGCGGCGGGGTGACCTATGCCGATGTGGTGTCGTTGCCCGCCTTGCTGGCCAAGGCACAGGCCGAGGGCCGGCCGATCCGCGAAGTGGTGCTGCGCACCTCCAATGGTGGCGCGCTGATCGCCGGCGAGTGGCTGCAGGGCGTGATCCGCACGTCCGGCCTGAACACCATCGTGTCCGGCCACTGCATTTCGTCCTGCTCGATCATGCAGTCCGGTGGCGTCGAACGCTATCTGGCCGGTGATCTGCCGATCGTCGATTCGGTACAGATCCACGCGGCCAGCAACAGCGGCAAGGTGATCTACACGCCATCGCCGCGGATGACCCAGATCTACACCGGCAACTACGGCGGCGGCATCGATGCCGGGCTGCTGCACAAGGCCATGTATGAAGTCGTGCAGCCCAACGGCCTGCTGGTGTTCCGCGATCCGGCGCGCACCACGGGTGCCTCGGTCACTTTCGATCCTGATGGCAGCGGCAGCAAGCTGGAGTCGTTCCCGGGCCAGGACATCTACAGCAACAGGGTCATCACCGCCAAGGGCTACCGCGATCCGGGCGATACATTGAATGTCACCGCCAACGTGAGCGGCGACATCAATCCGGGCTACCTGCGCACCGGTCGCCAGCTGCAGACCTTCGTCGATGATGACTTCGCGCGCTGGAACACCAACTGGCAATCCAGCTACATCAACCTGGCGCAGAGCATCTACAACGCGTCCAGCAATGGTCCGCAGGGCATCGGCGCGAACTCGGTACAGGACTACCAGAACGATCCGTACTACAAGGCCCTGCTGCTGTCGAAGCTGCGCCTGGGCGATCTGGATGCGTCCACGCTGGACAACTCCATGGGCGTGATCCGCGTGACCAATGGCGCGACATGGCGGACCTCCGCGACCACCGGTGCCGACTTCATGCTGGTCGACAACGGCACCATCGCGCTGGAAGGCGGCGCCCTGCGCGCTTCGGAGGTGCGGGTAATGGGCGCAGGCATGCTGGTCGGCAATGGTGACGTGGCCGGCACCGCTATGGATCTCAGTGCGCTGGCCAGCGGTACCCGCCCGTCCTGGCGCGAGGACGGCTTCAACCGCCTGCGCGTGTACGGGACCCTGATGCCGCGCGGCGGCGATCTGGTCACCCATGGCTACGTCAACATCATGCCGGGCGGGAAGGTGCTGTTCGATGTGACCGAGAACGGCGGGGCGGGCAGTGGCCGCCTGCGTGTAGGCAGTTTCTTCGACAGTAAGCAGACCGACGGCGCGCTGGTGATCTCCAAAGGGGCCTTCCTCGAACTGAACGTGGCGCAGGGTTACTACGGCCAGGACTTCCGCCGTGACCTGGTGCAGGGCCCGATCTACCAGGGCGGCTTCGAAGAGGTCGTGCGCCTGGGTGACACCGGCTACAGCGCCAGCATCACCGGCGGCGAAGTGTTCCGCCCGCGCCACAACTCGCTGCTGAGCTTCAACGTGAAGCAGGCCGCTGACGGCCTGTGGCTGACCGCCAACCCGGGTTTCGACCAGCTGGGCCTGTTCACCAACGGCACTTCCGGCGATGGCTTGGGCCGCGCGCTGGCGACTGCTTCCGATCGCAGGGATGGTGGCCTGAAGTCGCTGCTCGGCGCCCTGCAGTTCGCCGACCGTGATGTGATCGCACAGCAGGCCGGTGCCCTGCGCGGTGACGCGCACGCGACCCTGCGCCTGGCCGACAACGCATTGGTGGGCAGCATCGGCAACGTGGTGCAGCAGCACCAGGCCGCGATGCGCAGTGGCGGTGATGCCGACGGCCTGGCCTCGCAGGCCGCGCAGTCGGTGTCGGCGCAGCCGGGCATGCGCCACGGCAGCCTGTTCAACCAGCTGGCCATGCATCTGGTCGAGCCGGCGGCGGGCGGCGGTGAAGGCAGTGGCCCTGGTCGCAACCATGGCCTGTGGGCGCGCGGTTTCGCCAGCCACGGCCGCATCGATGCCGACGGTGGCGTGGCAGGCTTGAGCCATAACATCGGCGGCATCGTCGTCGGCGCCGATACCCGCGTTGCCGATGACCGCGTCACCCTGGGCGTCAGCGTGGCCGCGGCGGATATGTCGACCAAGGGCCGCGACGGCTCCGACTTCAGTGGTGACGTGCGCGCGCTGGACGTGGGTGGCTACCTGGACGCGACCTATTCGCGCGGCTATCTCTCGGCGGCGGTGCGCTACACAGACCTGCGTCACGACACCCGCCGCAGCGTCAGCGGTATCGATGGCCTGCAGCAGCCGCTGCGTGCCAAGTACAGCAACGATGCGATCTCCGCGCGGGTGGAGCATGCGTTCTCATTCACCACGGGCAAGGGCCTGGTGATCCAGCCGCTGTTGCCGGTGGTGGACTACGCGCGTACCTCGGCCACGCGCTTCAATGAAGGGCAGGGCGCGGGTGCACTGGTCGGTCGCAGCGGCAGCCTGGAGAGCATCCGCGTGGGCGCCGGCCTGCAGCTGTTCAGGACCTTCGAAGGCAACAACGGCGAGCGCATTACCCCGCGTGCCCGCGTGGTCTGGCAGAAGGAACTGGGCGACTCGCAGGCGCGCTACAGCACCGGCTTCGCCGCAGCACCGGATCTGGTGTTCGGGGCAAGCAGCCAGGCCGTGGGCGAGCAGGTGCTGGCCTGGAACCTGGGCGTGACCAGCCGCGCCAGCGAACGCCTGTCGATCATGGCCGACTACGTGGGCGAGCGTCGTGACGGGCAGATCCAGAACGGCGTGATGCTGGGGCTGGGTTACAAGTTCTGAGTGGCACAGGGCACCGGCGATGTTCGCATCGCCGGTGCCATCCCCACGGACGCGTGGCTGCGGTATGGTCGGCATGGCATTCCATCCAGGTTCTTCCATGCAGATCGCCGTCTTCAGCGCCCGACCCTACGACCGTCGCTTCCTGGACGAAGCCAACCTGCGTGAGGCGGCGGGGCAGGGTTACACGTTCGTCTACTTCGATGCCGCGCTGGATGTGCATACCGCAGCGCTGGCACAGGACTGCGCCGCGGTCTGCGCGTTCGTCAACGATCGGCTGGATGCGCAGGTGCTGCGCGCGCTGCACGCGTTGGGCGTGCGTGCGGTGCTGCTGCGCTGTGCGGGCTTCAACAATGTGGACCTGGCCGCTGCGAAAGCGTTGGACCTGTTCGTCGCGCGGGTGCCGGCGTATTCGCCCGAAGCCGTGGCCGAGCATGCACTGGCGCTGGTGATGACCCTCAACCGCCAGACCCATCGTGCCTACAACCGCGTGCGCGAAGGCAACTTCATGCTCGGCGGACTGCTTGGACGGACCCTGCATGGCCGCACGGTCGGCATCGTCGGTACCGGCAAGATCGGCCTGGCCACCGCGCGCATCTTCAAGGGCATGGGCTGCACGGTGCTGGGGCACGACCCGTATCCGTCGGCGGCCTTCGCAGATATCGGCGAGATGGTGGCGCTGGATGAACTGCTGGCGCGCGCTGACATCGTCTCGCTGCACTGCCCGCTGACGCCCGATACCCAGCACCTGATCAATGACGCCTCGCTGGCGCGGATGAAACCGGGCGCGATGCTGGTCAATACCTCGCGCGGCGGATTGGTGGATACCCATGCAGTGATCCGCGGGCTGAAGTCGCGCCGGCTCGGCCACCTGGCCATCGACGTGTACGAGCAGGAAAGCGCGCTGTTCTTCCAGGACCTGTCCGGCGAGATCATCGACGACGAGGCCTTCCAGCGCCTGATGACCTTCCCCAACGTGCTGGTGACCGGCCACCAGGGCTTCTTCACCGTGGAGGCGCTGCAGGAGATCTCGGCGATCACGCTGGGGAACCTGCAGGATTTCGCGGCTGGGCGGGTGTGTGCCAACCGGGTAGAGGCGGACTGAGCCGGGTGGATTGACCGCCGGGGCGCCCAGCCCGTAAAATCGCGGGCTCCGCCGGAATAGCTCAGTTGGTAGAGCGGCGCATTCGTAATGCGTAGGTCGCAGGTTCGACTCCTGTTTCCGGCACCAGTTGTAGAAAAGCCCCGGCCTTGGTCGGGGCTTTTTTTATGCTCTGGTAGTGCCGGCCGCTGGCCGGCAACCCCAGAAGTGCCAGCCCATGGCTGGCAGGTCGCGATTTCTGAGTCTCGCGATCTACCCGCCCCTCCGGCTTCCCAGGCGCTTGGCTCCTTGCACAGTTCCTGACCTGGCAACTGCAGCCGGTCATTCCTGTGCTATGAATACCCAGCCTTGCTTCAAGGCTCTTTCAGAGATTGGAAGGATGCGCAGGTTCGGGGGAACTGCAGGCGGCGTGTTTACCCGCTTCAGGAGATGTGGAGATCGAATTCGCAAGCTGGGGGCATCAGGCGCCTGGCTGTGTTGTGTGCTGCTGATCGGCCTTGGCCTGTCGCCAACCGCAGTCGCCCAGACCACTGTGACGTACATCCACACTGACGCCCTGGGCTCGGTCGTGGCTGAGAGCGATGCCAACGGCAATGTGATCAAGCGCTATGACTACGAGCCCTACGGGGCCGTGGTCGGTGGTCAGGTCACGGACGGGCCGGGGTATACCGGGCACGTGAGCGACTCGGCAACGGGCCTGATCTACATGCAGCAGCGCTACATGGATCCGCAGTTGGGGGTGTTCCTGTCGGTTGATCCGGTCACGGCGTATGAGCAGCCGGTGGGGCAGTTCAACCGGTATAGGTATGCGAACGGGAATCCTTACAGGTTCACCGATCCAGATGGGCGAATCGTCAAGTACGCATTTGAAGGCGGAGCGACGCTGCGTGATGGTGCTGCCGTGCTCAACCATTGGATGAAGTCAGAAACCATCAGCTCTGAACTGAAGCAGATTCTCCTATCCGATGAGACCTACACCATACAGTTCAATCGCAATGGTGATTTTGGATATGACGAGAACAAGAGAATCATCAGCATTGATGTCACCTCTGGACTTCGCGTCAAATCCTCCGGGGAGATCCAGTCTCCTGCTCTGGGGGGCGGTCACGAGGTGAGCCATGCTGCCCAGCATGATCGGGTTGGATTGTCCGCTTTCCAGGCTTCGCTTGTTGCGCCACAGTCCAACTCGGAGAGCAACGGCGTGATGCAGATCCGAGTCGGCGTATCTTCGGAGGAGGCGCGGGCTACGGGGGTGGAGACCCGGGCTGCGCGTGAGCTGGGGGAGCCTGCCCGGAAGAGCTACAGCGACACGAACGGCACGGTTAATGTCTGCTCCCCCACCAGCAATCGGGAGTGTTGAATGAACCGCGTTCTGATGCTTGCGTTGGCCTTGTCCAGTGCCTCATGTCACGCCGGTGAGGAGCTCCCTGGGCCTTGCCAGGCGGCAAGCAGTCCGGTGGAGTCCATTGCGCCGGTCGTTCCCGCCGCGACCGAGATGCAGGTGCGTGGCTCTGTCGTGGCGACCGTCGTCGTTGAAGAGGATGGGCGGGTGACAAATCCCGTCATCACGCGGTCACAGTTTGAAGCGCTGGACCGGGGCAGGGTCGACAATGCTGCTTATGAGCGCGCAGCCTTGGTTGCCGTGGCGAAGTGGCGTTTCCCTCCGGTCCCCTCCCGCTGCACCAGGAAGGTCACATTCGATTTCCAACGTCTGGATTGAATGAGCCCGGTCAGGCCATGGAAGGCGTTGGCAATCCCCGCCATGGGGCAGCGCGAGTTGGGGAGAAGATCTGCCTCAATAAGCAAGATCGAAATAGTAGATCTTCTTTGCTCCGAACACGCCGCAACCTTCGCTGGTGAGTGCGTGGAAGCCGATCGGTGTCCGCGATGACGCCGCCGACAGGATGGCCGCGTACTTTTCCCGTCCGGATTTGTCGCTGGCCAGATCGATTGTCCAGCGCCCGTCGGAAGCACACTCGTTGTTGGTGGGCTGGCCTTCCAGCCACACGGAAACGAACGTGGATTCGACAACCAGTTTGGTGATTTTTCCGGTCTGGTGTGTATCGGCCCATGCGCTGCCGGACAGCAGCAGTGCACCGAGTGTGATAGCGAGCTGTTTCATGTCTTCCCTGCAGGCCCGGAGGATCAAGCCCTATATATAGCGCAGCAGGTGCCGGATCTGATGAGCACGAGCATCACCAGTTGCCGCAGATAGCCGCCGATCACCCCGGCCAGCACCCCGGCCGCGATCCGCATGGCCAGCCCGAACCATCGCCCGGTGCGTTCCCGCAGCCAGGGCAGTACCACCGTTACCTGTGCGGCCAGCAGCAACACCACCACATCCATCCCCAGTGCATCGATCAGCGACAGCAGCGGCAGCAGGTCGGGATTGCAGGCCAGTACAAGCAACAACACGCTGCACAGCAGCGCGAAGGCGCGGCGCCCGGTGGGCAGGGTGGTCCAGCGCAGTAAACGATCAATCAGGGGCATGAATCTTCTGCTCCTTGTCAGAGCGGTGCTCGCAGGCGGTCATTCCGCACGGACGGGCTGCCGCAGCACGGTCTTCAACCGCGCCGCGTCGGTCCTGCGCGGGTCGCTCAGGTAAATCTCATGATGGGGGCCGGCAAAGGTGTAACCCAGTGCGGGCATCAGTTCGTCGTGCAGATGGGCCAGGGCCGGACCCTCTTCATCGTAGGCGCCTACGTGAAGCGTCTGCAGGCAGAGGCCTTCTTCGAGAATTTCGTGGCGAAGGCTGGCCGGAACGTCGCCCAGTTTCTTCGCCGCCTTGGCAATGGCAGCCTCCAACTGCGCTGGACGGATCCCATCCGGCGTGCGGATCATCGCCGTCCACCTCCACTCATCCTTGCGGCGTGCCACAAAGCTCGACGGATCCTCGGCGGTCCAAAGCGCTTCCAGCGGTGGCACCACGTAGTCCTGGCCCCCGGCCTTCAGGGCGAACTTCAGTGCATAGCTCACCGAGTACAGCCATTGCACCGCCTGCAGGTAGGCCGGGGCAGTGTTCGGGTCGCCGCGACCATCGACCATCAGGTAGGGCAGGGGCGGTACATCGACCGGTACGAACTGGCCGGCGGGCGGGTGATAGAGTGCCCGGTCGCGGTTCTTGAAGTCGATCTTGTCCATCGGGGTCTTCCTCCTGTGCCGAGCATCCCATGCCAGGCACCCGTCAGCACGCCTGAACCGATTCAGGTGACTTTGCCGAACGAGGGCGAACGGCCCGCGAACGTCCAGGGCCGGAATGCCGCCCTGGGTCATGCGCCCCGTCATGCCCGCGCGGTGCGACAACGTGTCGCAGCCAGAATCGGGCCTTTCCTGCGCTCGATCAATGTCAATGCCTTTCTTAAATGGTGGGTGACGGCCTAAAATTGAAAGGCTGACTCGACCCACCTCCCTACCTGTCTTCCGGACCGGTGGGACCGGCTTTGGCCGGAACAGGCAGGACGGGGAACGGCATTCCCTCGCAATTGGATCGACCGATGATTCCGTTGAAAACCCTTGGGCGCTGGTTGCGCCCGGGCCTGCTGCTGTCGTTGCTGGTGATGCTCACCGGCTGCGATGCCGTGGCCATCCTCAGTCCGAAGGGCCAGATCGGCCAGGATGAGAAGACCCTGCTGATCACGGCCACCGTGCTCATGCTGCTGGTCGTCATCCCGGTCATCATCATGACCCTGACCTTCGCGTGGAAGTATCGCGCCTCCAACACCAAGGCCCGTTACGAGCCGAAGTGGTCCCACTCGACGGCGATCGAGGTGGTGGTGTGGTCCATTCCCTGCATGATCGTGCTGGTGCTGGCGGTCCTGACCTGGCGTTCGTCGCACGCGCTGGACCCGTATCGTCCGCTGGAATCGGACGTCAAGCCGGTCACCATCGAGGCGATCTCGCTGGACTGGAAGTGGCTGTTCATCTATCCGGAAGAGAAGGTGGCGGTCGTCAACGAAATCAAGTTCCCGGTCAACACGCCGCTGAACTTCAAGATCACGTCCGATTCGGTGATGAATGCCTTCTTCATCCCGCACCTGGGCAGCATGATCTACTCGATGGCTGCGATGGAGACCAAGCTCCACCTGATCGCCAACGAGACCGGTGAATTCCCGGGCATGTCCTCGCACTACAGTGGCGCAGGCTTCGCCAAGATGCACTTCACCGCCTACTCGGTCACCGATGCCGAATACCGTCAGTGGGTGGACCAGGTCCGTGCCGGTGAGCAGACCCTGGACAAGGCCTCGTTCAAGGCCCTGGGTGAAGCACGCAACGCCGAGTGGTATCCGGTCACCTACTTCGGCAAGACCGAAGAAGGCCTGTTCGACTGGGTCATCGCCAAGCACATGGGCGACAACAAGCATTACGGCATGAAGCACTCGCACGCCGGTGCCGCCGCTGCCGATGCCGCCAGCCATGAAGCGCACGAGGGGCATGCCCCCAGTGACGCGCATGATTCCAAGGAATCGGGTGAAAACCTGGATGCCACCGAACACGAACACGCTGGCCATGCTGGCCACGCGGGTTCGGGAGAATGAACATGTTGGGAAAACTCTCTCTTGAGTCGATCCCCCACGATCCGATCGTGCTGACCACCCTGGTCGGCGCGGTGCTGGGTGGCCTGGGCGTCATGGCCCTGATCACCAAGTTCAAGCTGTGGGGCTATCTGTGGAAGGAGTGGTTCACCTCGGTGGATCACAAGAAGATCGGCGTGATGTACCTCATCGTCGCCTTCGTCATGCTGCTGCGCGGCTTCTCCGACGCCATCATGATGCGTACCCAGCAGGCGCTCGCCGTCGGCGGGTCCGAGGGTTACCTGCCACCGCACCACTACGACCAGATCTTCACCGCCCACGGCGTGATCATGATCTTCTTCGTGGCGATGCCGCTGATCACCGGCCTGATGAACCTGGCCGTGCCGCTGCAGATCGGTGCGCGCGACGTCGCGTTCCCGTTCGTCAACTCGCTCAGCTTCTGGCTGTTCGTGTCGGGCGCTGTGCTGATCATGCTGTCGCTGTGGATCGGTGAGTTCGCTGCCACCGGCTGGCTGGCGTTCCCGCCGTTGTCGGGCATCGAATACAGTCCAAGCGTCGGCATGGACTACTACATCTGGGGTCTACAGGTCGCAGGCCTGGGTACCACGCTGAGCGGTATCAACTTCTTCATCACCATCCTGAAGATGCGTACCCCCAGCATGAAGCTGATGCAGATGCCGGTGTTCACCTGGACCGCCCTGGTGACCAACGTGCTGATCGTCGCTGCCTTCCCGGTGCTGACCATCACCCTGGTGCTGCTGACCCTGGACCGTTACCTTGGTACGCACTTCTTCACCAATGACGGTGGCGGCAACGCCATGCTGTACATCAACCTGATCTGGATCTGGGGTCACCCGGAGGTGTACATCCTGGTCCTGCCGGCGTTCGGTGTGTTCTCCGAAGTCATCGCGACCTTCTCGCGCAAGGCGCTGTTCGGCTACAAGGGCATGGTCTACGCCACCGCCTGCATCGGCGTGCTGTCGTTCATCGTGTGGCTGCACCACTTCTTCACCATGGGTTCGGGTGCCAACGTCAATGCCTTCTTCGGCATCACGACGATGATCATCTCGATCCCGACCGGCGTGAAGATCTTCAACTGGCTGTTCACCATGTTCCGCGGCCGCGTGCACTTCACCACCCCGGTGCTGTGGACCATCGGCTTCATGGTCACCTTCGTCATCGGCGGCATGACCGGCGTGATGCTGGCGATCCCGGCCATCGACTTCGTGCTGCACAACAGCCTGTTCCTGATCGCCCACTTCCACAACGTCATCATCGGCGGCGTGGTGTTCGGCATGTTCGCCGGCATCACCTACTGGTGGCCGAAGATGTTCGGCTTCCGCCTCAACGAGTTCTGGGGCAAGTGCGCGTTCTGGTGCTGGTTCATCGGCTTCTACGTGACCTTCATGCCGATGTACGTGCTGGGCTTCATGGGCATGACCCGTCGCCTGCAGAGCACCGTCAACCCGGCCTACGAGCCGCTGCTGCTGATCGCCGCCGCAGGTGCCTTCATCGTTGGCGCCGGCATCCTGTGCCAGATCATCCAGGTGGCCGTGTCGATCCGCGACCGCAAGAAGACCGTCGACCTGACCGGCGACCCGTGGGATGCCCGTACGCTGGAGTGGGAAACCTCTTCGCCGCCGGCCTTCTACAACTTCGGCACCCTGCCGGAAGTCACCGAACTGGACGATTTCTGGGAGCGCAAGCAGCGTGGTGAAGCCTGGCCGAAGCCGGCCAAGTACACCGACATCCACATGCCGCGCAACACCGGCACGGGCGTTGTCATCGGTGCCTTCAGCCTGGTGTTCGGCTTCGCGATGATCTGGCACATCTGGTGGCTGGCCATCGTCGGCTTCGTCGGCATGATCGCCACGTTCATCTACCGCACCTTCGACCAGGACGTGGACTACTGGGTCCCGGCCGCCGAGGTGGAACGCATCGAGAACGAACACCGCAAGCACCTGGAAGCCCAGGGCCTGGTGAAGTCGGAGCTGAAGGCATGAGCACCAATACCTCGACCCTGAGCCACGGGCACGCCGCGCATGCGGCGGCCCATGGCCATGACGACCACGAGCACCACGACACCGGCGGCAACACCGTCTTCGGTTTCTGGGTGTACCTGATGAGCGACTGCCTCATCTTCGCCTCGCTGTTCGCCACCTACGTGGTGCTGGCAGGCGGCACCGATGGTGGCCCCACCGCGAAGGACCTGTTCGAACTGCCGTTCGTGGCATGGGAAACCGCGCTGCTGCTGACCTCCTCGCTGACCTTCGGCCTGGGCATGATCGCCATGCACCGCAAGCAGATGGGCCAGATGTACCTGTGGCTGGGCATCACCTGGCTGCTGGGCTTCGGCTTCATGTGCATGGAAGTGTGGGAGTTCCAGCACCTGATCCACCAGGGCTACGGTCCGGACCGCAGTGCCTTCCTGTCGGCGTTCTTCGCCCTGGTCGGTACCCACGGCCTGCACGTCAGCGCCGGCCTGCTGTGGCTGCTGGTGATGTTCGTGCAGCTGAAGAAGTACGGCCTGACCCCGACCAACAAGACCCGCATGGCGTGCCTGAGCCTGTTCTGGCACTTCCTGGACCTGATCTGGATCGGCGTGTTCTCCGTCGTCTACCTCAATGGAGCGCTGTAATGGCACATGACAACCATGCACACGACCACGGCACCGGCGGCGAAAGCCATGGCACCGTGAAGTCGTACCTGATCGGCTTCGTGCTGGCGGTGGTGCTGACCGTCATCCCGTTCTGGATGGTGATGTCGGGTGATTTCTCGCGCACCGTCAACGGTGTGGTGATCGCGATCACCGCGGTGCTGCAGATGCTGGTCCACCTGGTGTTCTTCCTGCACCTGGACCGCTCTTCGGAAAGCCGCTGGAACGTCAACGCTGCGGCCTTCACCGTGGTGGTGATCGGCATCATCGTGGTCGGTACCCTGTGGGTCATGCACAACATGAACGTGCACATGATGCACTGACGTCCGCGCGACGTCGCCACGCAGAAAGGCCGCCCTCGGGCGGCCTTTTTGTTTGTCGCGCCCACCGGGAATGGCACGCGCGGTGGTAGTGCCGGCCGCTGGCCGGCAATTACGGGAAGCCGGCCAGCGGCCGGCTCTACCAGGATCCACGCCATGCGTGGATGGGGTCAGAGCCCTTGCCTGCGGCAAGGGATCCGACCCCAAAGCCATTGGCCTCATCCCACCCGGCATGGCCGGCACAGGGGGTAGTGCCGGCCGCTGGCCGGCAGTTGCGGGAAGGCGGCCAGCGGCCGGCCCTACCAGGAGATCCACGCTGTACGGGGATGGGGTCAGAGCCCTTGCCTGCGGCAAGGGATCCGACCCCAAAGCCATCGGCCTCATCCCACCCGGCATGGCCGGCACAGGGTGGTAGTGCCGGCCGCTGGCCGGCAATTACGGGAAGTCGGCCAGCGGCCGGCGCTACCAGGAGATCCATGCCATGCGTGGATGGGGTCTCACCCCACCCGGCGCAGGAACTCCTCGGCGTCCATTGGTCGGCCCAGGTGGTAACCCTGCAATTGATCACACCCCAGTTCGCTCAGGTACTCGCGCTGTGCCTGCGTCTCCACACCCTCTGCCACCACCTGCAGCTGCAGGGTGCGCCCCAGCGCGATGATCGACGAGACGATGGCGGCATCCTCTTCATTGCATTCCAGATCGTGCACGAACGCGCGGTCGATCTTCAGTTCGGTGGCGGGCATGCGCTTCAGGTAGAGCAGGCTGGAATAGCCCGTGCCGAAGTCGTCGATGGCAATGTGCACGCCCATCGCGGTCAGGTCGTTGAGAATCGCCAGGCTGGCGTCCACGTCCTTCATCGCCGTGGTCTCGGTGATCTCCAGTGTCAGGCACGCCGGCTCGATGCGGTGCCGTTGCAGCACCGCGCGCACACTGTCCAGCAGCGCCGGTGAGGCGAACTGCAACGGTGACAGGTTCACCGCCATCGACCATTCGGAATGTCCGGCATCGTGCCACGCGCGCAGCTGTGCACAGGCACGGTCCAGTACCCAGTCACCGATCGGCAGGATCAGACCGCTGCGTTCGGCGATGGGAATGAACACATCCGGCGCCAGCAGGCCCAGCTCGGGATGCTGCCAGCGCAGCAGCGCTTCGGCGCCGGTGGCCGGTGCGCCGGCGGCAGGGAACTTGGGCTGGTAGTGCAGCACCAGCTCGTCGCGGGCGATGGCCTTGCGCAGGTCCTGCAGCAGGCGCAGCTGGCGGTTGGCACTGAGCTGCATCGAGGGGGTGAAGAACGTATAGCCGTTCCGGCCGGTCTCCTTGGTGTGGTACATCGCCGCATCGGCGTGTGCCATCAGCTCGCGCTCGTTGCCGGCATCAGCCGGATACAGGGCGATGCCCAGGCTGGCGCTGACCTGCAGCTCGGCTGCATCCAGCAGGAACGGTTCGCCCGCCGCCGCGATGATCCGCTCGGCGACCACCACTGCATCGTCGGGAACATCGATGGCCAGCACGATCACGAACTCGTCGCCGCCGAGGCGGGCGAAGGTGTCCTGTGGCCGCAGCAGGCCGCCGATACGCTGCGCCACCGCCACCAGCAGGCGATCTCCCAGCTGGTGTCCGTACGCATCATTGACCGCCTTGAAGCCGTCCAGGTCGCAGAACATCACCGCCACCGCCTGGTTGCGCCGCCGTGCCTTCTCGATGGCCTGCTCGATGCGGTCCTGCAGCAGCATGCGGTTGGGCAGCTGGGTCAGCGGGTCGTGTAGGGCGGCCTGGATCAGCCTGTCGTTGGCATGTGCCAGTGAATCGGCCAGCAGCCCGGTGCGCACGCGCATCTGCCGGTCGAACAGCGAGGCCACCAGGGCGATGCCCAGGGTCGCCACCGTGGTGACGATCACCAGCACCGCCAGCCAACGCGTGTCGATGCCGCCGCTGCCGACCGCGCCGCAGATGCTGCCCTGCGGGAAGCGCGCCGCGGCCATGCCGGTGTAGTGCATGCCGACGATGGCCAGGCCCATCACCAGTGAGGCGAGCAGGCGCAGGCGCGTGGTGTTGCGCTGCTCGGCACGCAGGCGGAAGGCAATCCACAGCGCCGCACCGGCGGCGCCGATGGCAACCGCGATGGAGGCAGCGAACCAGCCCGGGTGATAGTCGATGCCCGGCTGCATGCGCATCGCGGCCATGCCCAGGTAGTGCATGGTGGCAATGCCCAGGCCCATCAGCACGGCGCCGGCCAGCAGACGTCGCCAGGGCAGGCTGGACCGCGACACCAGCCACAGCGCATAGGCCGAGGCGCCGATCGACACGGCCAGTGAGTACAGGGTGATGCCGAGGTCGTAGCCGACCGGAATCGTCAGGTCGAAGGCCAGCATGCCGATGAAATGCATCGACCAGATACCCAGGCCCATCGCCGCCGCGCCGCCGGCCAGCCACCAGCGGGCCACGCGGCCCTCGGCGGTGGCCAGGCGGCCGGCCATGTCCAGCGCCGTGTACGAAGCAAGAATGGCCACCAGCAGGGAGATGGCGACCAGGCTCTGACTGTAACTGCCAGTCATGTTGAATCCAGAGGGGGAGGGAGGGGGCGCCCGCAAGGCGCACGCCCGCGACAGCTATCGGCGCGGGCAGGCGGGACTTGAGCGGTCGCAGCACCTGCGACCCGGCTCGGCTATCCTGCCACGCCTGTTCCCGTTGCTGGAAATCATCCGATGGCCAAAGCCCGCACCGCCTACGTCTGCAATGAATGCGGCGCCGAATTCAGCAAGTGGCAGGGCCAGTGCACCGAGTGCAACGCCTGGAACTCGCTGTCGGAAATCGTGCTGGAGAGCGCGGTGGCGGCCAAGGCGCCGGCGTCGCGCCGGGCGGGTTGGGCGGGCAAGATCGATCCGCCGAAGATCACCGCGCTGAAGGACGTGGAGCAGACCGAGCACCGCCGGGTCAGCACCGGCATCGGCGAGTTCGACCGCGTGCTCGGCGGTGGCCTGGTCGAGGGCGCGGTGGTGCTGGTCGGCGGTGACCCGGGCATCGGCAAGTCGACCCTGCTGCTGCAGGCAGTGGCGAAGATGGCGGCCGAACTGCCGGTGCTGTACGTCACCGGCGAGGAGTCGCTGGCACAGGTGGCCGGTCGTGCGCACCGGCTGGAACTGCCACTGGATGGGGTCAACGCGCTGGCCGAGACTGGCGTCGAGTCGGTCCTGCAGCATGCCTCCAGGGCGGGCCCGCGGCTGATCGTGGCCGATTCGGTGCAGACCCTGTGGACCGAGAGCCTGACCGCCGCGCCGGGTTCGGTCAGCCAGGTGCGCGAGAGCGCGGCGCGGCTGGTGCGTTTCGCCAAGGAGACCGGCACCGCCGTGTTCCTGGTCGGCCACGTGACCAAGGAGGGCGGCATCGCCGGCCCGCGCGTGCTCGAACACATGGTCGATGCGGTGCTGTACTTCGAAGGCGAGAGCGGCAGCCGCTTCCGTTTGCTGCGCGCGTTCAAGAACCGCTTCGGTGCGGTCAACGAACTGGGCGTGTTCGCGATGGGGGACAAGGGCCTGAAGGAAGTCTCCAATCCATCGGCCATCTTCCTGTCCGGCGGCAGCACCCATCAGCCGGGCAGCTGCGTGATGGTCACCCGCGAGGGCACGAGGCCCCTGCTGGTGGAGGTGCAGGCACTGGTCGATGCATCGCCGCTGTCGAACCCTCGCCGTGTCGCGGTCGGCCTGGAGCAGAACCGCCTGGCCATGTTGCTGGCCGTGCTGCACCGTCACGGCGGCGTGCTGGTCGGCGACCAGGACGTGTTCGTCAATGTGGTCGGGGGTATCCGCGTACAGGAGACCGCGGCCGACCTGCCGGTGCTGCTGGCGGTGCTGTCCTCGCTGCAGGACCGGCCGCTGGCGGAAAAGACGATTGCCTTTGGCGAGGTTGGCCTGTCCGGTGAGATCCGCCCGGTGCCCAACGGCGAGGACCGCCTGCGCGAGGCGGCCACCCATGGTTTCAAGCGCGCCATCGTGCCCAAGGCCAACGCGCCCAAGAGCGGTTCGGTGAAGGGCATGGAAGTGATCGCGGTGGAGCGCTTGTCCGAGGCCATCGACGCGGCGTGATGCGCGGGGCCCTGCCTCTACAAACGTCATATACGGCAGCGGTCAGCCTGCCTGTGCTAGTTTTTCCCGCTCGACGAAGGCGCCCTCTGGCGTCTTTCCGTGCCCAGGAGTAAACGATTACATGCAGGACACCACGCTCACCGCCCCCAACGCCGAAATCCGTCGCGCAGGGGTCGATCTCAATGGATTGATGACGGTGCTGGGCAAGCACCTGTATTCCACCCCGGTGGTGGCGCTGCGTGAGCTGGTGCAGAACGCGCATGACTCGATCATCCGTCGCCGCATCGAGCAGCCTGGCATCGAAGTGCCGTCGCGCATCTCGGTGCAGGTCGATGCCGCTGCCGGCCTGCTGCGCATCACCGATACCGGTGCCGGCCTGACCCGCCAGGAAATCCATGACTACCTGGCTACCGTGGGCGTCGGCTACACCCGGGGCCTGCGCCAGGGCGGGGAGGACGATGAAGGCCTGATCGGCATGTTCGGCCTCGGGTTCCTGTCGGCCTTCGTGCTGGCGCGCAGGGTCAGCGTGCGTACCACCTCGTACCAGACGCCGGAACTGGGTCATCTGTACGTGTCCAGCAATGCCGAGCAGTACACCGTCAGCGAAATGCCGGCGCGCGCGGTTGGCACCGAGGTGGAACTGGAGCTGCATCCGGATTTCCTGCCGCTGGCCAACGAGGCGCGCCTGCACGAGGTGCTGGGCCGCTATTGCGCGCTGCTGTCCGAGCCGATCTTCATCGGTGCTGCGGCCGAGGCGCTCAACCCCGAGCCGCCGCCGTGGCGCAGCCAGGGTGACGTCGTCGTGCATCCGGTACAGGCGCGTCGCCAGGCGCTGCAGTTCGCTGCGCGCTTCGAGCACGATTTCGAGCCGATCGTCACCGTGCCACTGCGCGCGGATGGCGACAGCGATGCCACCGGCCTGTTGTGGGTCCAGGACGGCGCTACCTACGGCACCAGTGACAACCGCAATCTTTCGGTGTTCGTGCGCGGCATGCTGCTGGATGACGATGCGCGCGACCTGCTGCCGCCGTGGGCCGGTTTCATCGGCGGGGTGATCGAATCCTCGCGGCTGACGCCCACCGCCAGCCGCGAAGACCTGCAGCGCGATGACCAGTACCGGGCCGTGCAGCACGCGCTGCTGGAGGCGCTGATTGATGGCCTGGCCGACGTCGCACGGCAGCAGCCGGAAGCCTGGCGACGCGTTCTCACGCGCCATAATGAGGCCTTGCTGGGCGCGGCGCTGTGCGATGACCGCCTGTTCGACCTGCTGTTGGAGCACGTGCGCGTGCCGACTTCGCAGGGCGACCTGCCGGCCAGTGCGCTGCCGGCGCGTGGTGCCGTGCATGTGATTCTCGACAATGGCGGTGGCTTCGAGGAGATGCTGTTCCGCGCGATGGGGGTACCGGTCGCGCATGGCCACCGCTATGCAGTCGTGCCGTTCCTGCGTCGCTGGGCCCAGGCCAAGGGCCTGCGCCTGGTTGAACTGGGGACCGAGCAGGGTAACCGTGCACTGTTCCGAAGCGATGACAGCCTCGACGAGGCGCAGCTGGCATGGCTGCGCGAGCAGCTGGGCGACGGCGAACAGTTGCTGCCGGCACGCTTCAGCCCCGAGTCGCTGCCGGTGGTGGTGGTGCCCGACCGCGAAGCCGAGCTGAAGCAGCGCCTGGAAGACGACGAGAACGACAAGCGCGTGTCGATGGCCGCGCTGCGCCTGGCCCGGCAGTTCACCGCACGCATCGAGTCGCGCGCGCCGTCGCGGCTGTACCTCAATCTCGACAACCCGGCAGTGCAGGCGCTGCTGCGCGCCCAGCGCGAGGGGCATCCACAGGCCGAAGCCGCAGCCCGTCTGCTGCGCTCACTGAAGATCATCGTCGCCGCGCAGGGCCGCCCGCTGGCACGCGCGAACGCTACGCCCGGCCCGGATCTCAACGGCGCCTTTACCGATATCGCCGGTGCCCTGCAGCAGATGCTGCGCTGAGCACCGTACCTTCTCATCCAGCCTTCGCTAGACAGGAGCACTTACCCCATGGACATCTGGAACTGGGTCGAAAAACTGCAGGGTGACCTGCGCCAGGCCGGCCAGGCGCAGAACGCGCACCTGCTGAACCGTCTCGCCGACGAGGTGAGTGAACTGCAGATCGACCGCGTCGATGCATTGCTGCCCGAAGCGCGTGCGCTGGGCAAGGCGCTGGACAACCCGTGGGTCGACGTCTATGTCGGCCACTGGGCGCTGCGCAACCGCGTCGGCAACCGCGTCGAAGGCGAGAGCGCGCTGGGCGAAGCGGTGGCGCTGTTCGAACGTGCGCACCGTGATGACACGCTGGAATGCCCGCAGTCGATCTGCGTGACCCAGGATCTGGCTGCCTGCTATGGCAACATCGATGGCCCGGGCTGGGTGCCCGAGCGCATCGAGGTCTGCGATGAAACACTGGGTCGCATCGACCCAAGCTGGGCGTGTTTCCAGTGCCTGAGCTGCGAGAAGGCCGATGCGCTGCTCGATGATGGTCGTGGCCAGGCGGCGCTGGATTACCTGCAGGCGCAGGCCGATGCCGTGGAGGCCTGTGGCAAGGAAGTGTTCGACAGCTTCCCGGAGATGCAGATCAAGATCCTGCTGGGAATGGGCCGTGCCGATGAGGCACTGGCACTGATCGAAAAGCGGGAGGCCGAAGTTGCGGCGTCCGGAGAGTACGAGCCGGCCAACTGCACGGTGCCGCGCCGCCTGTCCAAGGCCTGGGCGCTGGCCCAGCTGGGCCGCGACGAAGAGGCGCTGCAGCAGCTGGTGCCGTGGAGCGAGCTGACCCCGAACTACTGGCGCCTGTGGGCCAACACCGCCGCCGCGCTCTGCCAGCGGGATCCTGCGCGCAACACCTGGGATCTGGGCACGCGCTTCAACACGATCATCGAGCACTTTGCCCGGGTCGGATCGCATCGCCTGATGATCGAAGTGGCAGCGCTGAGCCTGGAGCTGGCGCTGCAGCGTGGCGCGCGCTGGGTGGCACTGCGGCAGCTGGAACTGGCCCGCACCCATCTGGCGCTGCTGCGCCAGGATCGTGGTGCTGCGGCGCTGGTGGCCGGCCTGGCCGCGCGCATCGACGCGTTGCCGGATGTCGCACCGCTGCCGGTGCCGGCGGGCGAGCTGCTGGCATGGCTGGACGCGCAGGGCGAACAGAACCAGTCGCGCGATCCCGAGCGCGAAGCGCAGTGGTTGCTGCAGGCGCATGCCGAGCTGCCCGATGACGAGGCGCTGGCCGAGATGGCGGCCAGCGCACTCAATGCCTGCGGCGCGCAGCCCGAGGCGCGCGCGCTGCTGTGGCGGTTCGTACGCGGCCATGCGCAGCACGATGGTCCCGCGGCCTACACGCTGATGCGCTGGCTGGCCGAGCAGGGCGACGACGATGGCCTGCGCCAGCTGGCCGATCTCTACCGTGGCAGCGTGCCGGTGTTCGCGCACTGGTGCGAGGTGCAGCGTGCACGCCGCGTGTCCGACTGGCCGGCGCTGGAGCAGGCGGCCCGATCCCTGCTGGAGCTGTCTCCGGGCTCGCACGGCGCGCGCGGCACGCTGGCGCGGATGTACATGGAAACCGGCCGCTTCAGCGAAGCACAGGCCTGCTATGCGCAGCTGGTTGAATTGCTGGAAGAGCCGAATGCCGCGCATTGGGACCACATGAGTGCCGCCAGCGCGGCGCGGGATTGGGACGCCGTGCGTCGCTCGGCGAAGGCGATCGGCATGGAGCTGTCCAGCCAGGAAGGCGTGGTCGAAGAGCCGTGGGGTTGGGTGATCATCCGCAGCGAAGAGAACGGTGAGCCGATGGAGTACTACGCCCGTCGCAGCGGACCGGTGACCGCGCGCATCGTCGAGAACGCGCCGTCCAACCGCGCCCAGCAGGTGGGCGACTGGGTGGTGTTCGATGCCGCGCTGGTGCATCCGGCACCCGAGGAGGAGGAAGCACGCGAGCATTTCATCCCGACCTATGCGCAGGTGCATGTGCTGGAACGCGGCGGCTTCGCCCGCAGCTGGATGATCGATGGCGCGCACCCGGGCGAAGAGGCCTGGAACGTCTTCGTCGAGGCGGCCGAAGCACAGGGTTGGAAGGTGTGGTCGCACAGCCGCCCGGACTACACCGTCACCGACCCCGATGTGGAAGACGGCACGCTGCCCGGCCTGCTGTTCACCGTGGCCCAGCCGCAGGACCATGCACCGCTGGCGCTGCACCGCTTCCTCCAGCAGCAGACTGCGACGTGGCCGCATCCGCATTGCTGGCTGCGCCTGGCCGAAGCCTGCGACCAGGATCGCCAGCCGCACCTGGACGTGATCGAGCGTTACGGGTTGTAAGCCGGGTATCGGGTAGTGTCGGCCGCTGGCCGGCAGCGCCGGGATATCCTGTAGTGCCGGCCAGCGGCCGGCACTCCCTCAAGGAGAAATACATGCGAAAGACAGGGATGTTCGTGATCGCCGGGATGCTGCTGGCCCCCACCGTGCAGGCTGCTCCCGCCTGCCGGGAGCCTGCGGCTGTGGCCCGCGCCTTCTACGAGGCGACGACCGGCAACGGTGATCTGCTGGAGCCGCCGGCTGCGCTGGTCAGCCCGGCCTTCGGCAAGGCGTTGCGTGATGAGCGTGCCTGCCAGCAGCGCGAGGAAGGCATCTGCACGATCGATTCGGACCCGTGGCTGGATGCGCAGGACGGCGACATCGACAGTCCGGTGCGCTACAGCTGGAAAGAGGCCTCTGCGACCACCGGCCAGGTCGAGATGCGCTATTCGGTATGGAAGAAGGCCTACGTGACCCGGTTGCCGATGGTGCGTCAGGGACAGGGTTGCTGGCAGGTCGATGACATCCTCACCAACAGTGGCCGTTCGGTGCGGAAGATCCTGGCCCAGCCGGTGCCCTGATCGTCTGCGGCATCCACGCATGGCGTGGTCCAGTTGCCGGCCAGCGGCCGGCACTACCGGGTGATGTTGGGGTGGATGCCGACCGTTGGTCGGCACGCTTCTATCGCGTATGCCCGAACACCAGTTCGATCACGAACTGGCTGCCGAAGAACGCCAGCAGCAGCAACAGCATTGCCGCCAGCGTCCAGTGCACCGCCTTCATGCCGCGCCAGCCGTAGCGGCGGCGGCCGACCAGCAGCACGCCGAACACGATCCACGACAGCACGCTCAGCACAGTCTTGTGCACCAGCTTCTGTGCCAGCAGGTCATCGACGAACAGCACACCGGTGACCAGGGTCAGGGTCAGCAGCGCGAAGCCGACGGTGATCACCCGGAACAGCAGTGATTCCAGGTCGGCCAGCGGCGGCAGCGCCCGCAGCCACGGCCGGAACTCTCGGCGACGCAGTGCGCGTTCCTGCAGCCACAGCATGATTGCCAGCAGCGCGGCGATGCTCAGCGTGGCGTAGGCCAGCAGCGCCAGCCAGGCGTGGCTGGCCAGGCGCCAGCCCAGCACTTTGCTCGGTTCGTGGCCGTAGCCGTGGTAGGCCAGCAGCAGCACGGCAGCCAGCGGGAACACCACCACGCCCAGTGCCGACATGCGTCCGCGCGCGCCGACCAGCGAGGTCAGCCAGGCCATGCCCAGGCCGACCAGCGACAGCGCGGCGAAGAAGTGCATGTCCGGCCCGCCGTTGGTGCGCATCGCCACCATCACGTGGTAGCTGCCATGCAGCAGCATCGCCGGCAGGGCCGGCCACAGCCAGGTGGGCGAGCCGGTGGTTTCATCGCGGCCGAGCGCGCGCACCAGCAGGGCACTGGCAGCCAGGTAGAGCAGGACGGCGATGAGAACGATTGTCATCGTTGCAGTTTCGCACACCCCTGCGGTGGTGGCGACGGCCCCGTGGCCGCAGTCCGGGGAGACAGCCGGACCCGTTATACTGTCTGCCTTATTGTCCCCCGCTTTCAGACAGGTTGCGCCGCATGTTCGAGTCCCTGACCCAGCGCCTTTCCGGCACCATCGAGCGCCTGCGTGGCCGTGGCCGCCTGACCGAGGAGAACATCCGCGAGGCGACCCGCGAAGTGCGCATCGCGCTGCTCGAAGCCGACGTTGCGCTGCCGGTGGTGCAGGCCCTGATCGAGCGCATCAAGGTACGAGCGGTCGGCCAGGAAGTGCTGAAGTCGCTGACCCCGGGCCAGGCGCTGATCAAGGTCGTGCGCGACGAGCTGACCGCGGTGATGGGCGCCGAAGCCAGCGACCTGAACCTCAATGTGCCCGCGCCTGCCATCATCCTGATGGCGGGCCTGCAGGGCGCCGGCAAGACCACCACGGTGGGCAAGCTGGCCAAGCACCTGAAGGAAAAGCGCAAGAAGAAGGTGATGGTGGTCTCGGCCGACGTCTACCGTCCGGCCGCGATCGAGCAGCTGAAGACCCTGGCCGAGCAGGTCGGCGTGCTGTTCTTCCCGTCCAGTGCCGACCAGAAGCCGGAAGCCATCGTCCGTGCCGCCATCGACGACGCGCGCAAGTCGTTCGTCGACGTGCTGCTGGTCGATACCGCCGGCCGCCTGGCCATCGACGAAGCGATGATGGCCGAGATCAAGGCCCTGCACGCTGCGGTGAACCCGGCCGAAACCCTGTTCGTGGTCGACGCCATGACCGGCCAGGACGCGGCCAACACCGCCAAGGCCTTCGGCGACGCCCTGCCGCTGACCGGCGTGGTGCTGACCAAGACCGACGGTGACGCCCGTGGCGGTGCCGCGCTGAGCGTGCGCTACATCACCGGCAAGCCGATCAAGTTCGTCGGCGTCAGCGAAAAGCCGGAAGGCCTGGACGTGTTCCACCCGGACCGTATCGCCAGCCGCATCCTCGACATGGGCGACGTGCTGTCGCTGGTCGAGCAGGTCGAGCAGCAGGTCGACAAGGACAAGGCGGCCAAGCTGGCCGAGAAGGTTGCCAAGGGCAAGAAGTTCGACCTGAACGACATGCGTGACCAGCTCGAGCAGATGCAGAACATGGGCGGCATCGGCGGCCTGATGGACAAGCTGCCGGGCCTGGGCAATATCCCCGACCATCTGAAGCAGCAGGTCAGCCAGGGCAAGGAAGTGCCGCGCATGATCGCCATCATCAGCTCGATGACCAAGAAGGAACGGCGCAACCCGAACCTGCTGAACGGCTCGCGCCGCGCGCGCATCGCCAAGGGCTCGGGCGTGACGCCGGCTGACGTCAACAAGCTGATGAAGCAGTACATGCAGATGGAAAAGATGATGAGCAAGATGGCCGGCGGCGGCATGAAGGGCATGCTGCGCAGCATGAAGGGCATGATGGGCGCCATGGGCGGCCGCGGCATGCCGTTCCGTTGATGCAGCGACGGGGCCGGCGCGCATTGCGACGCAGCCCCGGTCACAATGACTGGCGTATGCTGGATGGCGACTTCTCCAACAGGTATGTCGCGTGAATGCATCGCCGATTCTTGAACGCGCCGACACCTTCTGTCGGCGTTTTTCATTGCAGCTTCCGATCCTGCTGGCACCGATGGCCGGTGCCTGCCCGGTGCCGCTGTCGGCCGCGCTGGCCAATGCCGGCAGCATGGGCGCGATGGGTGCGGTGCTGTCGCCGGCCGCCGATATCGGCCGCTGGATGGATGACTTCCGCGCCGCTTCAAATGGCCCGGCGCAGGTGAACCTGTGGGTGCCGGATCCGGTGCCGACCCGTGACGTCGCCGCCGAGGCCGCCAGCCGCGCTTTCCTGGCCCAGTGGGGCCCGGACGTGCCGGCCAGCGCCGCCGACGCCACGCCCGCCGATTTCGAAGAACAGTTCGCTGCGTTGCTTGCGGCACGTCCGGCGGTGGCCTCGACCATCATGGGCGTGCTGCTGCCACGCCACGTGCAGCAGCTGAAGGATGCCGGCATTGCCTGGATCGCCTGCGCGACCACCTTGTCCGAAGCGCGTGCAGCACAGGACGCCGGTGCCGATGCGGTGGTGGCGCAGGGCATGGAAGCGGGCGGCCATCGCGGTGCGTTCGATCCGGCGATGGCCGAGCGCCAGCTGGTCGGCCTGTTCGCGCTGCTGCCGCGCCTGGCCGATCACCTGCAGATCCCGGTGATTGCCGCCGGCGGTATCGCCGATGGCCGCGGTATCGCCGCCGCGCTCACGCTGGGGGCCAGCGCGGTGCAGATCGGCACCGCGTTCCTGCGCACGCCCGAAGCCGCGATCGCCTCGGCGTGGGCCGATGGGCTGGCCGCCAGCGAACCGGAAGACACCTGGCCGACCCGCGCCTTCAGCGGCCGCCTGGGCCGCGGCCTGGCGACCGCCTATGTGCGCGCCGCTGCCGCAGAAGGCGCCCCGCCGCCACGCCCGTACCCGGTGCAGCGCGGGCTGACCGCGCCGATGCGCAAGCAGGCCGCGCAGGAAAACCGCCTGGCGGCGATGCAGGCCTGGGCCGGGCAGTCGGCGTGGATGGCGCCGGCACAGCCGGCCGCCGACGTGCTGCGCGGCATGTGGAGCCAGGCGCAGGCGCTGCTGCGATGACGGTGACCTGCAACGGCCTGCCGGCACAGGTCGAGGATCTGCTGCCGGCGCTGGTCAACTACGGCCATTTCACCTCGCTGCAGGTGCGCGGCCACGCGGTGCAGGGACTGGACCTGCATCTGGCGCGGCTGTCACAGGCGACGCGTGAACTGTTCGGCAGCGAGCTGGATACGGTGCAGGTACAGACCTGGATGGCACAGGCCCTGCAACAGGCCGGCCTGGCCGATGCCTCGCTGCGGGTGACGGTGTACTCGCGCCGGTTCGATTTCCGCAACCCGCTGGCGGCGGTGCCGGTGGACGTGCTGGTGGCAGTATCAGCGCCGGTGGCCCTGGTCGCGCCCAAGCGCGTGCGCAGCGTGGTCTGGCAGCGCGAAATGCCGCGGATCAAGCACGTGGGCACGTTTGGCCTGTTCGCCGAGCGCCGCGCGGCGATGGCCGAAGGATTCGACGATGTGCTGTTCGTGACCGCTGATGGCGACGTGAGTGAAGGCAGCACCTGGAACCTGGCCGTGCACGATGGTGAACGGCTGCTCTGGCCGCAGGCGCCGGCCCTGCGCGGTACGGCCGAGGCGCTGCTGAAGCGGCACTGGCCCGATGCGCAGTTGACGCGGCCGTTGGCGCTGGCTGAACTGGGCAGTGTGAAGGCCGCTTTTGCCTGCAACGCCAGCGGCCTGTGGGCGCTGGAGGCCATCGACGGGCATCTCCTGCCAAGCTCGCAGGCGCTGGCTGAACAGGGCAGGGTGGTGCTGGCGGCGGTGGCTTGGCAGGGGCTGGGGTCAGATCCCTTTTGCGGCGCAAAAGGGATCTGACCCCAAGCGAACGCCCGGGGTTGGCTCGGCCGGACTCTACCGCTATAATCGCCCGCTTACCTCGCCATCCTGGCGACTGGGCAATAGGAAAAACACCATGGTCAAGATTCGACTGACCCGCGGCGGCGCCAAGAAGCGTCCGTTCTACCACATCATCGTCACCGACGTGCGCAGCGCGCGCGACGGCCGCAACATCGAGCGCGTTGGTTTCTACAACCCGGTCGCCCAGGGCGGCGAGAAGCGCATCGAGCTGGACCTGGCCCGCGTTGACCATTGGGTCAAGAACGGCGCCCAGCCGACCGACAAGGTCCGCAACCTGATCAAGGAAGCGACCAAGTCCCAGGCCGCTGCGGCCTGATCCTGAGGGGCCACGCTTCGGCGTGGCCCTCTTGGTTGAAGCAGATGAAAGATATCGAGCGCCGCATCCTGCTGGGCAGGGTTGTCGGCGCTTTTGGTGTGCGCGGCGAGATCAAGCTCGAGTCCTGGACCGAGCCACGTTCCGCCATTTTCCGTTACCAGCCGTGGATCGTGCGCAGCCCGTCCGGCGTGGAAGCCACGATTGAAGGTGTGCGTGGCCGCGACAGTGGCAAGCACCTGGTCGCCCGTTTCCCCGGCGTCGAGGACCGCGATACCGTCGAAGCGATGCGCGGCACCGAGATCTACGTGGCCCGCAGTGCCCTGCCACCGCCGAAGCCCGATGAGTATTACTGGGTGGACCTGGAAGGCCTGGACGTGAAGACCACCGAGGGCGTTGCCCTGGGCCAGGTCTCGCACCTGTTCAGCACTGGCGCCAATGACGTGGTGGTGGTCCGGGGTGACCGCGAGCGGATGATCCCGTTCGTGCAGCCGGACTTCGTCAAGTCGGTCGATTTCGAGGCCAACCTGGTCGTGGTCGACTGGGATCCCGAGTTCTGAGTGTGAGCATGCGTTTCGACGTCATCACCCTGTTCCCCGAGTTCCTCGCCCAGTCCGCTGGACTGGGCGTGGTCGGGCGCGCGCAGGAGAAGGGATTGTTCAGCCTGCATGGCTGGAATCCCCGTGATTACGCCGAAGGCAACTACCGCCGGGTGGACGACCGTCCGTTCGGTGGCGGCCCGGGCATGGTGATGCTGATCGAACCGTTGCAGGCCTGCCTGCAGGCGATCCGCGATGCTGATCCGACCCCGGCGCGGGTGATCTACCTCAGCCCGCAGGGGGCGCCGTTGACCCAGGCCAAGGTACGGGAACTGGCGGCACTGCCGCGCATGGTCCTGCTCTGTGGCCGCTACGAGGGCATCGACGAGCGTTTCCTGGAAGCCAATGTCGACGAGGAAATCTCCCTCGGCGACTACGTGCTGTCGGGTGGCGAGCTGGGTGCCGCGGTCATCATCGACGCCGTGGCCCGCCTGCAGGACGGGGCCCTGAATGACGCTGAATCAGCGGCCCAGGACAGCTTCGAAGGTGATCTGGGCCTGCTCGACTGCCCGCACTACAGCCAGCCGGCCCAGCACCCTCTGGGCGACGTGCCGGACGTGCTGCGCTCAGGCAACCATGCGGCCATCGCCGCGTGGCGCCGCCAGCAGTCGCTGGTCCGTACCGCCCAGCGGCGCCCGGACCTGCTGGATGAACAGGCGCTGGGCAAGGCCGACCGCACGCTGCTGGAACAGGGCCGTCAGGCCCAGAAACAGAAGGCCGACCCCTAGCGCAGGGCCGACTTTATCGGCTATCATGGCCAATTACCGCCAGCCCAGGCCGGCGCGCGCAGTACCCACAACAAACGTGCAGCACAGTCCGGTGACTGCATGAGCCCACGTTGTCTACATGACACGCCCACCCGAACAAGAATCGGTGTAACCCATGAGCAAGCTGAACAAGTCCATCGTCGCGGAATTCGAATCCGCCCAGATCACCCGTGAACTGCCGAAGTTCAGCCAGGGCGACACCGTTGTCGTCAACGTGAAGGTGAAGGAAGGCAGCCGCGAGCGCGTGCAGGCCTACGAAGGCGTCGTCATCGCCACCAAGAACGCCGGCCTGAACTCCTCGTTCACCGTGCGCAAGATCTCGCACGGCTACGGCGTCGAGCGCGTGTTCCAGACCCACAGCGCCATCATCGACTCGGTCGAAGTGAAGCGTCGTGGTAAGGTCCGCGCCGGCAAGCTGTACTACCTGCGTGGCCTGGAAGGCAAGGCTGCCCGCATCAAGGAAGACCTGGCTGCCGCTGCTGCCGCCAAGGCTGCCCGTCTGGCCGAAAAGGCCTGATAAACAACTTCGGTTGTTGCCGCGACGGCCACCTTCGGGTGGCCGTTTGCGTTTCCGGCATCGCATCGGCCACGATCAGGTGATGAACGACATCAACCCGCGCTATCCCGCCGTGATCCAGTCGGCGTTGCGCTTCCTCGACGGCAAGGGATTGGCGCGTGTGCAGTCGGCGCCGTTGCTGCATCGCCTGCTGTGGCGCATGGGCATCGCACTGCCACCGCCGATCCTGGCCGGCTTCGGTACCAATGCGCTGGTGCAGGGCCTGTTGTTCGGGCTGTTCTGGACCGCGCTGATGTGGCTGATGCTGTGGCAGGGCAGTGAGCGTCCGCTGGCGCTGCTGCTGGTGGCCGGGCTGTTGGCCGGAGCGCTGTTCGGCATGGTGATGGCGGCGCTGATGCGCGCGCTGCGCCGGCACCGCAAGCTGCCGGAGTGGCGCCAGTTCCGCGCGGGGCAGGCGGACTGAGCCGATGGCGCACTGCGCCGTGACCGCCCGGCACAGGCCGCGGTAGGCTGCCGGCATCATCCCGATGGACGTGCCGTGCGATGCCTGCCAAGCGAACCGCACCTTCCGCTGCGCACAAGCTGTTGTCAGGCGGTAATCCGCAGATCGCCAAGGGCGAGGGCGATGCCACGGTGCAGGCCTATATCGCGGCGATGCCGGACTGGAAGCGGCCGATCGGCGCACGGCTGGATGCGCTGGTCGAACAGGCCGTACCCGGGGTGCACAAGGCGGTGAAGTGGAACTCGCCGATGTATGCGGTGGCCGCGGGCGAAGGCTGGTTTCTCAGCTTCCATTGCTTCACCCGCTATATCAAGGTGGCGTTCTTCCGCGGCGCTGCGCTGAAACCGGTGCCGCCGGAGCCGTCCAGGAGTGCCGATACGCGCTACCTGCACATTGCACAGGATGGCGTACTGGATGAAGCCCGGTTTCTTGACTGGGTGCGCCAGGCCGCGGCATTGCCCGGCGAACACATGTAAGCCCACCGTTCTGATCTCCTTGCCGACGAGAGCCGCTGATGGCCACGCATGCACCCAACCCGGCCGATGCCGGAACCCCGGCCGCCGAACTGATCGATGCGCGCATCGCCGAACTGGGCGACTGGCGTGGCGAAGCGCTGGCACGCGTGCGTGCGTTGATCCATGAGGCGCTGCCCGACGTGCAGGAAACCTGGAAATGGCGGGGTACACCGGTGTGGGAGCACAACGGCATCCTGTGCACCGGCGAGACCTACAAGCAGGCGGTGAAGCTGACGTTTGCCAATGGCGCGGCGCTGGCCGACCCCAAAGGCCTGTTCAACGCCAGCCTGGAGGGCAACACGCGGCGCGCGATCAATATCCATGAAGGCGCGATGCCGGATGCCGCCGCGTTCAAGGCGCTGATGCGCGCGGCGGCCATGTTCAACGCGGCGAAGAAGAAGCGGTAGAGCCGGCTGCTGGCCGGCTGTGCCGCGATGCTGCTGGAGAGGCTTGAGGTTGCCGGCCAGCGGCCGGCACTACCGCATCGGTGCGGCATCCGGGTCGGCCACCGGCGACGGCGGGCAGGCCGGAATTTCCGACGGCGTGGCCAGTTCCTCGGCGTGCGAGGGCTTGCCCATCATCTTCGCCTTGCGCCAGCCGCCCCAGCGGTAGTACGCCAACGACAGCAGCATCGACGCCAGCGAGCTGACCGGGAAACTCCACCAGATCGCATCGGCGCCCCAATACGGCTGCAGCAGCTCGGCGAACGGCACGCGCACGCCCCACAGCGAACCGGCCAGGATCAGCAGCGGCGGGATCACCGCGCCGGTGGAGCGCACCACGCCGGAGATCACGAAGCTGACGCCGAAGAACAGGAACGAGCCGATCACCACGTGGTTGAGGTGACGGGCAATGTCCAGCGCCTGGCTGGCCGGCGGCAGGAACAGGGCCAGCAGCTGGCGATCGAACAGGACCAGCGGCAGGATCAGCGCGCCGGTCAGCAGGAAATTGAACAGCACGCCCTGGCGTGCGGTGCCGCGTACGCGGTCCCAGCGCTGTGCACCGACGTTCTGCGCCGCCATCGAAGAGCACGCCGCGCCAATCGCCATCGCCGGCATCTGCAGGTAGTTCCACAGCTGCAGGGAAGCGCCGTAACCGGCGGCGGTGTCGGTGCCGTACTGGTTGACCATGGTCATCAGCAGGATCACCGACAGCGAAATCAGCACCATCTGCAGGCCCATCGGCACGCCCTTGAGCACCAGCGCTTTCAGGATGGTCAGGTCGAGCTTGAACAGGCGCATGTCGGCGCGGCCCAGCCACAACGTGTGGCGCTTGTGCCGCATGTACAGCAGCAGGCCGGCCAGCGACAGCGTCTGCGCGACGAGCGTGGCCCAGGCCGAGCCGGCGATGCCCAGCGCGGGGAACGGCCCCATGCCGAAGATCAGAACCGGGTTCAGCACGATGTCCAGTGCCACCGACACCATCAGGAAACGGAACGGCGTGCGCGAGTCACCGGCGCCGCGCAGCGCGGCGGTGAGGAAGGCGAACGCATACAGCGTCGGCATCGCCAGGAAGATGATCTGCAGGTAGGCCTCGGCCAATGGCAGCGAGGCGGCCGGCGTGCCCATCGCCGCCAGCAGCGGATGGGCCATGAACCAGCCTGCGATGGCGATGATCACCGACAGGCCGATGAAGAAGGTGGCGCTGGTACCCACCACGCGCCGCGCCTGCGGGATGTCGCGCGCGCCGATCGCCTGGCCGATCAGGATGGTCGAGGCCATGCCGAAGCCGAACACCGAGCCGATCAGGAAGAACATGATGTTGTTGGCGTTCGCGGTGGCGGTCAGTGCCGCCTCGCCGAGGAAGCGCCCGACCCAGACCGCATTCACCGAACCGTTCAGCGACTGCGCGATGTTGCCGGCCAGGATCGGCAGGGAAAACAACAGGAGATTGCGGCCGATCGGGCCGGAGGTCAGGTCAAGCGGCGCTTTGGCCATGGAGTGGTGATCGAATCCCGGGAGGCGCACACTAGCACCAAGCCGGTTTGCGGGATGTGGCAATGCGTCAACGACTGCAGGTGAAGCGAAGGCTGGCGCTGGCCTTGATCGGCGCCGCGCTGGCCGCATGTTCGACAGGTGACCGGCTGGGCGATACCCAGGTGCGGCCAACCGACCGCCCCGAGTGCCTGGTCGGCAGCCAGCGCCAGGATCTTTCCGCCGGCGTTCCCACCCTGATCGGGGGCAGTGGCTGCCGCACCGACCCCGACAACCCGCGTCCCCTGAACAAGCGAACGGAGTAGTCCCTGCCGATGACCGAGCTTTCCCCGCTGTCGCCCAGTGTCCGCCTGGACATCTGGCTGTGGGCGGCCCGTTTCTTCAAGACCCGCAGCCTGGCCAAGCAGGCCATCGAGACCGGCAAGGTCAGCGTCGCCGGGCAGCGCCCGAAATCCTCACGCGCAGTGCGCGTCGGTGAGCAGCTGCAGGTCGACCGCGGCGAAGAGCATTTCGAGATCCAGGTGCTGGGCCTGAGCGACCAGCGCGGGCCGGCGCCGACGGCGCAGCAGTTGTATGCCGAGAGTGAGGCCTCGAAGGCGCGCCGTGCCGAACAGCGCGCGTTGCGCATCGCGGCGCGCGATGGTTTCCAGCCGCCGGAGCACAAGCCGGACAAGCGCGCACGGCGGTTGATCCGCGCGCTCGGCGATATCGACGCGTTGTAAGCAGCAGGGCGCCAGACCGGATCCGGCGCCCCCTTGGCTCAGCGCTTGCCGCCCAGCAGGCTGCCGCCGATCTTCAGCAGATCGCCCACGCCGAGCTGGCCGTCACCATCTTGGTCCAGCAGGCTGCCGAGCAGGCCGCCGGCAAGACCGCCCTGCTGCTGCACCTGCTGCTTTTCCTGACCGAGGGCCTGGCTGAGCGAGCCGGCGTCGGCCTGGCCGCCACCGAGGCGCTGGGCGAGGAAAGCCATCACGATCGGTGCGAGGATCTGCAGCAGCTGGCTGGTGCGGCCACTGTCGAGCTGGGTGGCCTGGGCCAGGCCGGTTTCCACCTTCTGCTGGTTGCCGCCGAAGATGTGGCCGAGGATGCCGGCGCCATCGCTGGCGGCACCACCGCCACCGCCACCGCCGCCCAGCACCGAACCGAGCACGCTGCCCAGGTCCAGCCCACTGTGGTTGTTCTGCAGCGCGCCGAGCAGCGCCTGCGCGCCCTGCGGCTGCGAGGCGTTGTTGCCCAGCGCGCCCATCAACACCGGCAGCGCGGCACTGATCGCACCGGAAGCCTGGGTGTCGCTGATGCCGAGCTGCTGCGACACCTGCTGCAGCGGTGCGCCCTGCAGTTTGGCGAGAAGTTCGTCGGTGAGGCTCATCTGCGGAATCCTTGATTGGGGTGGGGCGTGCAGAAGGTACGACGCGGACCGTTAAAACGGCGACGCCGCCTCAAGGGGAGGCGGCGTGCTGTTCACGGGGCAGGGCGATCAGAGCTCGATGTCTTCGGCGCCCGGGGTCGCGGTGGGGAAGTCCGCTTCCGGCTGCGCCGGCTTGAACGGATCCGACGGCTGGCTGGCCAGCGCCTTCAGCGCTGCGGCAACGCCAGCGCCATAGGCCGGGTCGGCCTTGCTGCAGTTGTCGATGTGGCGCTGCTTGATGAAGTCCGGCGCATCGCCCAGGGCGCGGGCGGTGTTGGCGAACAGGCGGTCCTTCTGTGCCTGGTTGTAGCTGCGGAACAGCGCACCGGGCTGGCTGAAGTAGTCGGCGTCGTCCTCACGGAAATTCCAGAAGTCGGCGTCACCGCGGATCTTCATCGGCGGCTCGCGGTACTGCGGCTGTTCCTGCCACTGGCCGTAGCTGTTCGGCTCGTAGTGCGGCAGGCCGCCGTAGTTGCCGTCCACGCGCATCGCACCGTCGCGGTGGTTGCTGTGCACCGGGCAGCGTGCGGCGTTCACCGGAATCTGGTGGTGGTTCACGCCCAAGCGGTAGCGCTGCGCATCGGAATAGGCGAACAGGCGTGCCTGCAGCATCTTGTCCGGCGACGGGCCGATGCCGGGCACCAGGTTGCTCGGTGCGAACGCGGACTGCTCGACGTCCTGGTACCAGTTGACCGGGTTGCGGTTGAGTTCGAACTGGCCCACTTCGATCAGCGGGTAGTCGCTCTTCGGCCACACCTTGGTCAGGTCGAACGGATGGATGCGGTAGGTTTCCGCCTCCAGCTCGGGCATGACCTGGATGAACAGCTTCCACTTCGGGAAGTCGCCCTTCTCGATTGCGGCGAACAGGTCGCGGCCGTGGCTTTCGCGGTCATGGCCGACCAGGATCTGCGCCTGCGCGTCGGTCAGCGATTCGATGCCCTGCTGGCTGACGAAGTGGAATTTCACCCAGAAGCGCTCGCTGTCGGCGTTGGTGAAGCTGTAGGTGTGCGAGCCGAAGCCGTGCATGTGGCGGAAGCTGCGCGGGATGCCGCGGTCGCTCATCACCACGGTCACCTGCAGCAGGGCTTCGGGCAGCAACGTCCAGAAGTCCCAGTTGTTGCGCGCGCTGCGCAGGTTGGTATGCGGGTCGCGTTTCACGGCCTTGTTGAGGTCGGCGAACTTGCGCGGGTCGCGCAGGAAGAACACCGGCGTGTTGTTGCCGACCAGGTCCCAGTTGCCTTCTTCGGTGTAGAACTTCAGCGCGAAGCCGCGGATGTCACGCTCGGCGTCGGCGGCGCCACGCTCGCCGGCCACCGTGGTGAAGCGCGCGAACATCTCGGTCTGCTTGCCGACCTTCTCGAACAGCTTGGCGCGGGTGTACTTGCTGATGTCGTGGGTGACGGTGAAAGTACCGAACGCGCCCGAGCCCTTGGCGTGCATGCGGCGCTCGGGAATGATCTCGCGGTTGAGGTTGGCCAGCTTCTCCAGCAGCCAGACGTCTTCCATCAGCAGCGGGCCACGTGGGCCGGCGGTCTTGCTGTTCTGGTTGTCCACCACCGGTGCGCCGAAGGCCGTTGTCATCGGCGTGACCGGATCATCGCCGTGCTTCTGCTTGGGCGTGGTGCTCAGTTCACGCTGCTGCTGGGCGCCTTCCGCCGGCGACGGCGCGGTGTGATACGGGCACTTGGGGCTGTTGTTATCGGACTGGCTCATGGCTGGCTCCTGCGGGTGAAGACGGGGTGGAACATCTTCACTCGACTTTAGCTATGGCCAGATGAAATGAATAATCGAATGAATCATTCACTTCTATAGCTTCTGTCTATCGATTGTCGGGAATTCATTGCCGGGGCCTTGTTCCGGTCGCCCGGCGGCTCGCGTCCCGACACGCTCCGATCATGGGCCAGCAGTGCTCGATTCGACGATGCGCACCGGGCGTGCTAGGCCGTCGAATGCATCCACATAACGACGATGAAGCATCCCGTCCCGGTGCAGCTGGGTGTCCTGCATCGGCCGGATCTGGGTGGTCAGCGGATTCCCGCGTGGCGCCAGTTGCGTTCCATAGCGTGCGGGGTAGGGCCCCGATGCGCCTGCCTTCACATACCGGGTTTCCTGTACCACCAAGCCGGCACGGCGAAGGCGCTCGATCTGCAGGTCGCCGATGTTGGCGGTGTAGTCGTTGCCGAAGACATACTCGGCCTGCACGCCGTCGGGCCGGTTTTCCCAGGTTGTTGAAACGCAGTTGGAGGTGCAGCCACCGGTGAATGACCAGTGTGGTGAGTATGTGTACGTCCAGGAGGCGGGCTGGATGCCGGGCCCGGACAGGGTCTTGGATACCAGCGACTTGGCCATGTAGGCATTGGGAATGCCGAATGAGCCAAACCCGAAGTTGGAGGAACTAGTGCCGATGATGCCGCAGCTGCCAGGCGTGTTGTCCGATCCGTGGATCAACTGGCGAAGCGAGAACACCCCTTGTGCGCCGCTGGGATGGCGCATGGTGATCACATCGTTGAAGGCCGGGTCGCCGGCATCTTCCGAGCGGAATCCCGTTGCATTCTGCGCGCAGGAATTCATGTAGAAGCCTGGATTCAGGACGGGGGGCACCATCGTCCACGGCATGGCGCCCACATGGCGGTCGGTGGAGAAGGTCCAGCGCGACTGGTCGGGAAGTACGACTTCGTTGAGCGTGCGCCCCCAGTAGCTGTCGACGTAGTTGTAACGCCAGGTGCGATCCCCGGCCCGGACGGCGCCGATCTTGCCCTGCGCGTCATAGTCGATATCGATCCGGGCTCCGTCATTGGAAATGATCGCCAGCAGGCGGGTCGGGTTGGCACCGTCGTAGCTGTAACTGACCCAGTTGCCGTGGCGGTCCTCGACACGTGTCGCGTAGAGGAAGACATCGACGACCGGAACCAGCAGGTAGGGCTGCGATGTGCCATTGCCATTGCCATCACGATAGTACTCGTTGGCCAGCACGTCGTGCTGGTCGCGGACCGCCATCCAATCGAAGAAGTAACGGGTGCCATCGGTAGTCCGCACCACAAAACCTTCGCCGGTTCCATTCCTGATGGCTGGCAGGCAGCTGACGCGCCACTGGCTGGCCGAGGTACCAATGTAGGTTGCCCCATCCTGGGGCAGGCTTGCCCCTGCTTCCTTCAGCAACAGGGATTCATAACCGACCGCAGGGAGGTTGATGAAGATGCCGCTCCAATAGGTGTGCTTCGGGATGACCCGGGTGTTGAAGTCCGGTGACGGGCCCACCCACTCGGTCGGGGACAGGTTGCTGCCGCTGCAGCGGCCGCCGCCCGCCGCGTTCCAGCCCCGGCGTTGATCGTAGGAGCCCATCATGTAGGGGGCATCGATCTCCCAGGACGCCCCCAGCGGGGCGGCAGCGCGATCCAGTCCCTGTTTCTGCTTCGGCGTTGTGCGGGTGAATGCGACCCGCATTCCACTGCTGGTCGGCACCACGACATCGGTCTGCGAGAACTGCAGCGTGCCATCCTTCCTGTTTAGGGAATCACCAAACAGATCATCGCCGAGCGCCGCGACCCGCGCACCCCGCAGGCGTTCGTCGTAGGTACGCTCGCTGCTTACGAATTCCTGTGCATCGGCCACGCCACACACCAGCAACAACGCTAGAACCGTACGCCGCATGTTCGTTCCCTCGTGATCGAATCCCCTCGCTTCGATGCCGCGGCATGTTGCCCGGCCCCATTGCATGCCGCTGGGATCGCAGTTTCAGTGACTGTGCGGAACGGCGCCCCAGTTCCCCTGTGGCGGTCTGCGTGGCCGAGTATGCAGGATTCTCCGCGGTGGCTTCCAGGGGGGCATGGTGCCCCCTGGCCAGGCGCACTTACAGCAGTGCCTTCAGCCGATACAGCGCTTCCAGTGCCTGCTTTGGGGTCAACTCGTCCGGATCGATCGCCGCCAGCGCTTCCTGCGCCTTGCTGGATGGCGCCGCGAACAGCCCGAACTGCTGCGGGGCATCCAGCGCCTGCGGCGCCAGCTCGGCGGCGTGGCTTTCAGCGCCGCGCTGTTCCAGCTCGGCCAGGCGACGCCGTGCCTGCGCCACAGTGGCGCGCGGCAGGCCGGCCAGTGCGGCCACCTGCAGGCCAAAGCTGCGGTTGGCCGGGCCGTCCTTCACTGCGTGCATGAACACCAGCGCTTCGCCGTGCTCGACCGCGTCCAGGTGCACGTTGGCGATGCCGCTGCGGCCGCCCTCGTGCTGTTCGTCGGCCAGCGCGGTCAGCTCGAAGTAGTGGGTGGCGAACAGCGTGTAGCAGCGGTTCTGGTAGGCCAGGTGGCGGGCCACCGCGTCGGCCAGCGCCAGGCCATCGTAGGTGGAGGTGCCACGGCCGATCTCGTCCATCAGCACCAGCGAATGGGCGGTGGCGTGGTGCAGGATGTAGCTGGTCTCGGCCATCTCGACCATGAAGGTCGACTGCCCGCGGGCGAGGTCGTCGCCGGCGCCGATGCGGGTCAGGATGCGGTCGATCGGGCCGATCACCGCCCGGCTGGCCGGCACGAAGCTGCCGATGTGGGCCAGCAGCACGATCAGCGCGTTCTGCCGCATGTAGGTCGATTTACCGCCCATGTTCGGACCGGTGATGACCAGCATGCGACGGTCCGGATACAGGTCCAGGTCATTGGGTTCGAACGGCTGTTCGCGTACCGCTTCGACTACTGGATGGCGGCCGCGTTCGATCTTCAGGCACGGCTCGGCCTGCAGCTCCGGGCGCGCCCAGTCCAGCGCCTGCGCGCGTTCGGCGAAGGCGGCCAGCACGTCCAGTTCGCTCAGCGCAGCGGCACACTGCTTCAGCGGTTCCAGCTCCCCGCCAAGGGTGTCCAGCAGCTGCTCGTACAGGTACTTCTCGCGCGACAGCGAACGGTCGCGCGCGGACAGCACCTTGTCCTCGAATGCCTTCAGTTCTTCGGTGATGTAGCGCTCGGCATTGGTCAGCGTCTGCCGGCGGGTGTAGTGCACCGGCGCACGATCGGACTGGCCCTTGCTGATTTCGATGTAGTAGCCGTGGACGCGGTTGTAGCCCACCTTCAGGGTGGGAATACCGCTGCTCTCGCGCTCGCGCAGTTCCAGGTCGACCAGGAACTGGTCGGCATGGGTGGACAGCCGGCGCAGCTCGTCCAGCTCTTCATCGAAGCCATCGGCCAGCACGCCGCCGTCGCTCAGCTTCAGCGGCGGCATCTCGGCGATGGCGCTGGCCAGCAGCTGCGCGCACGCGTCGTGTTCGCCCAGCGCCGCGTGCAGGGCCTGCAGGCGCGGCGAGTCCAGCGGGGCCAGCACTTCGCGCACCGCCGGCAGCAGGCCCAGGCCGTCACGCAGGGTTGAGAAATCGCGCGGGCGCGCCGAGCGCAGCGCGACGCGGGTGAGGATGCGTTCCAGATCGCCGAGGCGGCGGAACTGCTCGCGGATGTCGGCGTCCGCACCGCGATCGATCAGGGTTTCCACCGCGTGGTGGCGCTGCACCAGCACCTCGCGCAGGCGCAGCGGGCGGTGCAGCCAGCGGCGCAGCAGGCGCCCACCCATGGGTGTCACCGTGCTGTCGAGCACGCCCAGCAGGGTATTGCGGGTATCACCGTCGACACGCGTGTCCAATTCCAGGTGGCGGCGGGTGGCGGCGTTCATCGCGATCGCCTCGCCGGCGGTTTCCATCGCGATCGAAGTCAGGTGCGGCAGGCGCTGCTTCTGGGTTTCCTCGACATAGCCGAGCAGGGCGCCGGCGGCGGCGGTGGCACGGGGCTTGTCATCGATACCGAAGCCGCTCAGATCGTGCAGCTTGAAGAAGTTCAGCAGCTGGCGGCGGCCGCTGTCCGCGTCGAACAGCCAAGGCGCACGGCGGCGCACGCCGGTGCGCTGGCGCAGGAACTCCGGCCAGTTCTCCTCGTCGGGCACCAGCAGCTCGGCCGGCTCCAGCCGTGCCAGCTCGGCTTCCAGGGCGTCGTCGGTTTCCACCTCGTTGACCAGGAAGCGACCACCGGCCAGGTCGGCCCAGGCCAGGCCGTAGCCCTGCTTGCTGCGCGACAGCGCCATCAGCAGGGTGTCGCGGCGCTCGTCCAGCAGCGCTTCGTCGGTGACCGTGCCGGGGGTGACGATGCGCACCACCTTGCGTTCGACCAGGCCCTTGGCGAGCGCCGGGTCGCCGATCTGCTCGCAGATCGCCACCGACTCGCCCAGCGCCACCAGCCGTGCCAGGTAGCCTTCGTAGGCATGCACCGGCACGCCGGCCATCGGGATCGGCGCGCCGCCGGAGCTGCCACGCTGGGTCAGGGTGATGTCGAGCAGCCGCGCGGCCTTGCGCGCGTCGTCGTAGAACAGCTCGTAGAAGTCGCCCATGCGGAAGAACAGCAGCAGGTCCGGGTAGTCGGACTTGGCTGCGAAGAACTGCTTCATCAGCGGGGTGTGATCCTTGGACGCCTTGGCGTTGCTGGTGTTGTCTTTTGTATCAGTCACTTGGGGCGTTTCGCGTCTTGGGCAGGGCGTCGGGGCGTGACCACGCGCAGGCATGGCCGGAGAGGTCATTAGTGTAGCGACCTGGGGCGGTCGATGATCCGCGGCACCCGCGCTGGGCCTGGAGGCTGTCCGTGTGCCAACGCCTGCGCCCCTGCCCCGGCACTTTGGTTGATTTCCCCAGGGTCCCACGGTAGTGTCAGCCCCGGCGATCTCCGCCAAGCGGCCTCCATGGAAAACGGGGCGACTTGTCCCCGGGCGGGCGTTGATGGAAAGAACAAGCATGACTGCAGCCTGCATGGCCGCCGAACCTCGTTACACTTGGCGTACCGTCCTGCTGAGCATCCTGGTCGCCATCGTTCCGCTTGCCGGCTCCGCACCCTACACCTTGCTGAAGGCGGTGCTGCTGCTGGCCCTGCTGGTCACCGGCGTGGTTCTGATTCGCCGCCAGCCCGATGTCCGCCTGCGCTACCGCATCGCCCGGTTCATCGTGATCGTCTGCTTCCTGCGCCTGGCCTATGCCTTCTACAGCATCCTCTGGCACGGGCTGCGCTGGAACGAGCTGGATCTGCCGGCGCAGACACTGCTCTACCTGGGTACCGCTGCTGTGTTCGCCACTGCGCTGGACTGGCGCCTGATCTGGAAGATCTTCGCCGTTTCCACCCTAGTCTTCGGCGGGTCGTGCATCGTGCAGCACCACGTGATGGGTCTTGAACGCGCGCACGGTTTCAGTGGCGGCGAATGGACGGCCATCGAGTTCACCATGGTGACGCTGTGCATGGCGTTGTTCTCGGTCATCCGGTTGATCCAGCCCAATGTGCATCCGGCCGAACGCTGGCTGCACGGCGTGGCCATCGCCGTCGGCGTCTACGGTTCGATCCTGGCGCAGAGTCGCGGGCCGATCCTGGCGTTCATTCCCGCCATGCTGATGGTGATTGTGGTGCACGTCCGGCGAACCCGGCGCTGGCGGGGGGCACTGGTCTTCGTCGGTGCCTTGGCCATCGGCGTGGTCGGCGCCACCTCGGTGCTGAACCACGAGGTGATCCAGCGCTTCGGTGAGGTCAGTGGCGAGATCTCCGGCTTCAACCAGGAAAAGGAGGTCGGCTCGGTCCGCGAGCGCATCGCCATGTGGGGCGTGGCGGTCGACGCCTTCGCCGAGCATCCCGTGGCGGGGGTGGGCCTGAACCAGTTCGGTACCTATGCACGTGAGGGCATCGCCCGCGGCGAGGTGTCCGAGTCGATCTTCCGCTACAACCACCCGCATAACGAGTACCTGGAAGCGGCGGTGACCGGTGGCGTGCCGTTGCTGCTGATCATGCTGCTGGTCTTCATCCTGCCCGGCATTCATTTCGTGCGGCGCCTCGGCCACGCCGACGACATCACCGCGACGATCGCCATCGCCGGACTTGCCGTGGTCATCGTCTATGCGCTTTCGGCGTTCACGGACAACGTGTTCTACCGGGCGATGCCGCATTCGTTCTATTTCTACCTGGTGCTGGGCTTCATGATGGCGACCGCCTTGCCGGCGCGTAACCTGCATCGGCCAGGGAGTCCGTCCTGATGGCGCATATCCATCTACTGGCCGCCGACAACCAGCGTGGCCTGTCCCATGACATCCAGGTGATCGAGCGCTCATTGCAGCAGCTCGGGCACACGGTGACGGTCAGCCGTCTGGACGCGGTGCGCAATGGTGGTGCCTGGAAACTGCGCGGGATGCGCCTGCGCAGGCTGCTGGCCTCGTGGCTCAGCTTGGGGCGCACGCCGGCCCGGTTCGACATCAACATCTCGCTGGAGCATGTCCGGCCGGCAAGCTTTGGACTGGCCGAGGTCAATCTGTTGATTCCGAATCCGGAATGGGTGTCCGCACGCAGCCTGCGGATCCTGCCGCGGTTCGATGCGTTGTTGACCAAGACCGAAGAAGCCACGCGCATCTTCAACGCACTGGGCATGCGCGCGCTGGAAGTTGGTTTCTGCAGCCGTGACCGCTACGACCCAGCGGTGCCGCGCAGACCGCGCAGCTTCCTGCATGCGGCCGGTACCAGTCGCATGAAGGGGACGGCTGCACTCGTCAATGTCTGGAAGCGGCACCCTGAGTGGCCCTTGCTGACCATCCTGCGCGGCGGCCCTTCGGACGAAGATGAGGGCGGGGCCGCGAACCTGCGGATCGTCCGCGAGCGGCTGCCCGACCAGGAGGTGCAGCGCCTGCAGAACGAACATGCGTTTCACCTGTGCCTGTCGCAGACCGAAGGCTGGGGCCATTACCTGGTGGAAGCGATGAGCTGCGGCGCGGTGGTGATCACCTGCGACGGCGCGCCGATGAACCAGATGATCGACGACAGCCGCGGTATCCTGGTCGCCGCGCACGAGGGCGAGCCCTGCCATCTGTCCAGAACCTGGCATGTGGATGAGAAGGCGCTGGAACAGGCCGTCGAGCGTGCGCTGGCGATGGATGAGGCCGAGTGGACCCGGCTGGGCGCCAATGCACGCGCATGGCACTTGGCCAGCGAAGTGGCGTTCCCACGCCGTCTGGGCGAGGCCCTGGCCAAGCTTTGAGCTGATGGGGGCTGGTTGCTGCAGAGTGCTCAGCCTGGCACCAGGGTGATCTGCGGATGGCTGCCGAAGATCTCCATGACGATCTCGAAGTAGGCCTGTCCCTGGCCAATCGACAGTGCCGTCAACTGAGGCTGGATGACCGGACCGTTGAACCTGCCGTCCTGATCGAGTTTGGACCGCAGCCAGGCGCGCGTGGTCTCGCGGCCCAGTGCCTCGCGGCCGTGGGCGATGTCACGCCACACCATCGTGGTGGCGGCATGACCGGCGAGCGCGCCGTAGCTGCCGTGCAGCGGGTCATCAAGCGCGTCCAGGCTTGCGCCCAGCTGCCAGTCTTCGTTGGCCATGATGTCGTTGATGGACGCGCCTTCGATGTGTGGGATCCGTGTCATCTGCAGACTGTAGCCCGCCCGGGCGACGGTTGTGTCCGGCGCAGATAATCCGGGCCGCCTTGGATGGGGTAGGCGTGATTATGGTGTCAATTTGTGTAATTTTCATCGGGCGCTGGCGTGTCAGTGGCATTCGGTAATGATGTGGCGCCATTATTGGTCGCTGCATTTTCTGACTGCCTGCACAGTTCCATATATTTGGATCGGTCCATATATAAAGTCCCGTAAAGTTTCCCTCCGCTGCGCCGTCACCCTTCATACGGCCATGATCAAGGGAATTGAGATGCTCGCCTTACGCAACCTCCGAGTGGGATCCCGGCTGGGTGCCGGGTTCGGTTTGCTGCTGCTGTTCATCGTGGCCATCGTTGGCCTCGTGCTGTACGGAAACCACCTGAAGTCCGCCCAGTTCGAGAAAGTGGTGGACGTCAACATGGTGAAGATGCGGCTGTTGAACGACATGCTGGATACCAACAACGCGGTGCTGATGCATCGCCGGCTGATGGTGATCAAGCGCGGTGAGGATTTCGACAAGGATTATCAGAAGGCGCAGGAGCTGTCGCAGACCTACGACGGTATCTGGGCCAAGTACATCAAGATTCCACGCGACGCCACTGGTGATGCCCTGGTGGCGAAAATCGACGCGGCACGCAAGGCCACCGACGCCTCCACCCAGCATCTGCACGAGCGCATGAAGGCCGGTGATTTCGACGGCGCGGCCAAGGAACTGCTCGCCGAGCACGGCTTGGCCACCGCATGGAATGAGGCGATCTCGACCCTGCTGCGGCATCAGGAGACACTGACCGAGCGCAGTCGCGAGGAATACCGTTCAACCGAATCCTGGACCGGCACGTTGTCGATCGTGTTCGGCGCGTTGAGCCTGGTACTGGGCTCGCTGGCCGCGTGGGCCATCACCCGCAGCCTGACCCGCCCGCTGGAAGGTGCGGTGAAGCTGGCCGACGGCATCGCCAACGGGCGGATGGACAACAGCATCGACGCGTCCGGCAACGATGAGGTGACGCAGCTGCTCAGGTCGATGCAGCGCATGCAGGCGCAGTTGCAGTCGGTGATGGCGGCGCAGGGTGAACTGGCCCGCCAGCACGACGCGGGCAGCCTCAGCTATCGCATGGACGAGAGTGCTTTTCCTGGCGACTACGGGCGCATGGTGCACGAGACCAATGCGCTGGTCGGCTCGCATGTGCAGGTGCAGAACCGGCTGATCGAAGTAATGAAGCATTACGCCCGCGGTGATCTGTCAGTGGACATGGATCCGTTGCCGGGCGAGAAGGCCGCAATCACCCAGGCCATGGACGAAACCAAGACCAGCCTGTCGGCGATCAACGGTGAGATCCGCCGGCTGGCGACGGCCGCAGCCGCCGGCGACTTCAGCCTGCGCGGCGATGAAGATCGCTTCGCCTATGATTTCCGCGACATGGTGGCCGGGCTCAATCGCCTGATGCAGACCACCGACGAGAACCTGGTGCAGGTGTCGACCCTGCTGCAGGCGATCTCGCGCGGTGACCTCACTGTACGCATGCAGGGCGACTTCCACGGCGTGTTCGCCCGCATGCGTGATGACTGCAACGCCACCGTCGATCAGCTCAAGCAGATTGTCGGCCGTATCCAGTCCAGCGCGTCCAGCATCAACCTGGCGGCAGGCGAGATCGCTTCGGGCAACACCGATCTGTCGCGGCGCACCGAGCAGCAGGCGGCGAACCTGGAAGAGACGGCTGCGTCGATGGAGGAACTGACCTCCACCGTGAAACAGAACGCCGAGCACGCACGCCAGGCCAACCAGCTTGCCATCGGTGCGCATGGCGTCGCCTCACAGGGCGGCGAGGTGGTCGGCCAGGTGGTCACCACCATGTCGGCCATCGAAGCCTCGTCGAAGAAGATCGCCGAGATCATCAGTGTCATCGACGGCATCGCGTTCCAGACCAACATCCTGGCCTTGAACGCGGCGGTGGAAGCTGCGCGTGCCGGCGAGCAGGGGAGGGGCTTTGCGGTGGTGGCCAGTGAGGTGCGCACGCTGGCGCAGCGCTCGGCCGGTGCGGCCAAGGAGATCAAGGGCCTGATCGAGGATTCGGTCGGCAAGGTCGCCGATGGATCGGCGCTGGTTCGTCAGGCCGGCACCACGATGGGCGAGATCGTGGCCTCGGTGCAGCGCGTGACCGACATCATGGCAGATATCTCTGCCGCCTCGCAGGAGCAGAGCTCTGGTATCGAACAGGTGAACCAGGCGGTGGTGCAGATGGACGAGACCACGCAGCAGAATGCGGCGCTGGTGGAAGAAGCCAGCGCGGCGGCACGCTCCATGGAGGAGCAGGCCAACCTGCTGGCCGAAGCAGTTTCGGTGTTCCGCACGGGGGCGGTGACCGCCGCCGCAGCGGTCCGCCCGGCGCTGGCAGCCGTGGCGGCATCGGTTGCACCGGTACGCCGGCCGGCGGTGCTGCCGCCGCGGATGGAACCGACGCTGGCCGCCAATGCGGGCGGTTGGGAAGAGTTCTAGCAGAGGGCCATGCCGGTAGGAAGACAGCGCCTATCACGCTGGCTGATCGTGATGGGCTCGGATTTCTTCCTGAACGCGCGATGGCCGATGAGGCGGCGGACACGCGCATTTCACTTCCGGTTGCCAACCGCAGGAGGACACTTGCGCCATACCGGAACTCAGGAGATGGCCATGAAGACCTCGACCCGATTGCTTGTGCTGGGCACGCTGCTGGCGGCTTCGTCGGTGGCCGGTGCGCAGACGTATGGGCCGCGCGATGAGGGACGCAAGTTCAACGACGGCAGTCGCGTGGTCTGCAAGAACGTGGAAGTGCAGCGCAACTCGCGCGATCCGAACCGCATCACGGGTACCGCTACCGGCGCAGTGATCGGCGGCCTGCTGGGCAACCAGGTGGGCGGCGGTAACGGCAAGAAGCTTGCAACGGTGGCCGGCGCTGTGGCCGGTGGTGCGGCCGGCCGCCAGATCCAAGGCAACCAGCAGCAGAAGAACGGTGACCGCGTGGTTGAACGTCGCTGCGAACGCGTCTACCGCTGATCGATCGCCGAAGGCCCCCGTTTCCCCTTCCACACCGCAGTACCCGAACGCCGGCCCCACGCCGGCGTTCTTCGTTGCAGAAAAAAGGGGACGGAGGGAATTAAGTCGCAATCCCCCAACCTTGCCGTTTACGACTTAATCCCCTCCGTCCCCTTTTTTGCGAGGAGGCGCCAGGTGGCGAGGCTGCCGTAGAGCAGCAGCAGGACGGTGAGGGTGATCAGTTCGTGGCTGACGTCGGCCAGGCTGGCGTCCATCTGGTTCAGCCGCACCATCAGGTTGATGCCGGAGGTGGTAGGCAGCAGCTGCGCCAGCCAGACCAGCGGTTGCGGCGTCATCACTGCCGGCCACGACAGGTTGGCCAGGAAGAACAGAGGGATCGAGGTGGCGATGATGTACTGGAAGGCGCGTTCGCGGATGCGGAAGAAGCTGCCGACGAACAGACCGAAAACCACGGTAGCGGCGATGAACAGGGTGCCGCCCAGCAGCTGGCCCAGTGGGTTCCCGCCGCGCGGATAGTCCTGCACCCAGGCGGTGAACCCGGCGTACCAGAACAGGCCGAACAGGCCGATCAGGCCGAAGCCCATCGCCATGCCGGCCAGGGTCGGGAGGTCGAAGCGCAGGCGCCGGCCGAGTGCAAGACGACGACCACCGAGCAGCACGCCGATGCCCATCAGCAGGGTCTGGTGTACGATCAGCTCAGCCACACCGGGCACGATGGCGCTGCCATAGCCTTCCTGGGTGTTGTACAGCGGGCGCTGCACCAGGGTGACCGGCGGCGCCTGTGGCGCGCCCATGAAGGCGGCCTGGCCGACCACGGCGTCACGCCCGAACGCGCCCAGTGCATCGGCCACGCTGCCCAGCACCCAGCTGGCACGGCCCAGGTAGGCGCCGTTGCCGAGCAGCACCAGCTTGGCCGGGTGGCCGCGCAGGATGTCGCGCTCCAGGTTGGCCGGGATCAGCACGATGCCTTCGGCATGGCCGGCTTCCAGCTGCTGACGCGCACTGTCGATGTCCGCCGGTTGCCCGACCACGTGTGCGACGCGGAGCGCATCGAGCTTGCGCAGCAGTTCGCGGCTGGTCGCGCTATGGTCTTCGTCCACCACCAGCACCGGCAGGTTGCCGGCCACCTGGTGCCGGTAGGCGGCTGGATAGAAGAACGAATACAGGATCACCGCACCGACCATCACCACGATCGCGTAGCGGTCGCACAGCACCGCCATCAGGGTCTGCCGCAGGCTGCGCCAGAGCACGCTCATGCGTCAGCTCCCGCAGGCTGCGCGGCTTTCGGCGTGCGCGCAAAGGCGATCAGGCGCAGGCCGCCAATGCCTCCTGCCACCACCGCCATCAGCAGCAATGTGGCCAACGGCCACACCGAAACCTGCAGCGGCGAACCGATGAACTGCTGCTGGGTCTGCAGCTTGATGTAGGCGCTGAGTGGCAGCAGCTGATGCCAGATGCGGGTGAACAGGGGGCCATCCAGCACTGGGAAGGTAGCGCTGGAGAACGCCAGTGCGGTGCCGATGCTGAGGCCGACCGCGGACAGCGCGGTACCCATGTCGCGGGTGACGCCGACGAAGAACAACGCGTAGGCGGCCGTGGCCAGGTAGAACAGTGGCTGTGCGAGCAGCAGCAGGAGCACGCTGCCGGCCACACCATCGCCGCGCAGCCAGGCGAGGTAACCGATGCCGAGCGCGCCATACAGCGAAAACAGCAGGATGTACGGCGCGACCTTGCCGGCAATCGCCGACCACGGCGTTCGACCCAGCCAGGCGGGCAGGGTGCCGTCGCGGATCTCGCGGCCGAGGCTGCCGGCCACCGCAAGTGCCAGTACCAGCGACAGCACGGCTGGGAAGATCAGCGGTAGCAGGAACAACTCGTAGCTGCGCGCAGGGTTGTACAGGATGTCCGACTGCACCGCGATCGGTGCCGCACGCAGCTTGCCGGGGCCGACCTGCAGGCCGATGCGTTCGCGCAGCAGGCGTGCGTTCCAGGCCGAGACTGCGTCGCCGATATCGCGCGACGCAGATTGGCCGGTGGTCATGTAGGTGGCGTTGTAATAGGCGAACACCGTGCCCTGGCGTCCACGCAGCGCCTGCCGGGTGACATCGCGCGGCACCAGTACGATGGCAAACACGTCCAGCCTGCGCAGCTGCGAACGCGCGTCCTCCAGGTCCGCCGGCTGGCTGGCGATGCGTACGCCGGGGCTGGCATCGAGCATGCGCAGCAGCAGGCGGCTGTCACTGCTGTGGTCGAGGTCGACCACGGCAATGGGGATGTCGCGCATCACCGACGGCGAGAACATCCACGCCATCACCGCCAGCATCAGCAGGGGCAGCACGGTGACCAGCAGCAGGTCGGCACGGTTGCCGCGCAGCGACTGCAGCTCGCGCCGCCACGAAGCAGCGAAGCCGTTGCGGTCCGGGCTCAGTGCTGGGGCCATGCAAACAGCACGCTCATGCCGGGGCGGAAGCCCTCGATGCGGCGTACCGGGCGCACCCGCACCTCGAAACTGCGGACGTCGTAGCCGGACGACTGGCGGGTGGTACGCCAGGTCGCATAGTCGCCGGCAGGGTTGATGAAGTAGACCTCGAACTCGCCGTCCAGGCCGAGTGCCGGCACGTTGCCCTGCAGCTTGCTGCCGATCTTCAGGCCCTGCATCTGTGATTCGCGCAGGTTCATCGCCACCCACATGCGATCGATGTCGACCAGGGTGAATACCGGGTAGCCGGCCGGCACCAGTTCGCCCGGGTCGGCCATGCGCTTGTTGATCTCGCCCGCCACAGGCGCGCGTCCTTCGACTTCGGCACGGGCGGCGTTGACTTCGGCCACCGCGCCCTGCGCCTGCTGCACCTGGCCCTGCGCGGCACGCTTGTCCTGCTCGCGTGCGCCGGCCAACGCCATGTCGTACTGCGCGCGCGCGGCACGGGCCAGTTCGCGCGAACTGGTGGCCTGGGCATGCGCTTCATCGCGCTTCTGCCGGGTCATCACCCCTTCGTTGAACAGGTTCTGCACGCGCTGGTAGGTGGCTTCGGCCAGCGTTGCACCGGCTTCGGCGCGCTTCCAGTTCGCTTCGGCGGCGCGGATGTCTTCGCTGCGCGCGCCTTCGTCGGCCTTGTCGGCCACCGCCTGTGCGGCGGCCAACGCGCCGTGGGCCTGCTGTTCCTTGGCGGCCACTTCGGGGCTGTCGAGCAGGAACAGCACCTGCCCGGGCTGCACGCGGTCGCCCTCGCGCACCTTCAACTCCGCCACGCGCGCGGTGATCTTGGCGGCCACGTTGATGGTGTCCGCGTCGGCCATGCCCTGGATCTGGTCGGCCGGGCTGCGCCAGGCCAGCCACAGGCCGAGCACCACCGCGACCAGCAGCACCACTACCAGGATCGGGCCCAGGCGGCGCTTGGCCGGGGGTGTTGTCGCATCGTCGTGCAGCACATCACTCATGGTCGATCACCTCGTCCGCACGGCGCCGGAATTCTTCAAAACGGTCCATCTGTCCACTGACCTCCAGCAACTGCGCCAGCGCAATATCGTATTGGTAGGCGGCCTGTGCGCGCTCTACACGGGCACCGCCCAGGCCGAGCCGCGCGTCGATCACATCCAGCGAGGTGGCCTGGCCCTCGCGGAACGCCAGCTCCTGCAGGCGCAGGTTTTCCTGTGCCTGGGTGATGCTGCTGTCGAGCAGCACGTACTGCTGGCGCGCGGTCTCCAGTTCGTTCCAGGCCTTGCGCACGCCCAGCGCGACCTGGTTCTCGGCCTCGCGCAGGCCCGCTTCGGCCTGGTCCAGCTGCGCGCGCGCGGCGCTGATCTGTGCCGGCCGCGAGTTCGGCGACAGGAAGGTGTACTTCAGGCCGATACCAAACGCCCAGTCCGGATCGGTCAGCATTTCGTCGCGGCGGCGGAAGTCGTACTGGCCGAAGGCAAAGATCTGCGGTTTCAGCTTGGCCTGCTGCACGCGCACGCCCTGTTCGGCCTGCGCCACCATGGCCCGCAGGCGTGCGATCTGCGGCTGGCGCGCCTGCGCAGTACGCTCGAAGCTGGCTACCGGTTCCAGCGGCACGCGCTGCACGAACAGCGGCGAAACCGGCTGCACCTCGCCCCCACTGCGCAGCAGCGTGGCCAGCGCGGCCTTCAGCGTGGCCAGGTCGTTCACTGTCTTCTGGTATTCGCGCTCGGCCTTGTCGCGGGCCACGGTGGCCTGAAGGCGCTGCGCGCGGGTGGCGAAACCCTCGCGTTCCAGCTTCTCTGCATCGGACAGGTGGCGGTTGAGGCCATCGCGCACGTCACGGCGCACGTCCACCGCCTGCTCGGCCAGGCGCTGCCCGAAGTAGGCCTGGGCCAGCTGCACGATCAGCGATTGACGTTGTGCTTCGCGCTCGGCGCTGGCCTGTTCGTGGGCGGCACTGGCCGCACGCTGCGCGGCCGGAATCACGCCGCCGGTGTACAGCGGCAGCACCGCGGTGACCACTGGACGGGTGCGCCAGTCGCGCTCGGTGAACGACAGCGGCGAATCGATGCCGAAGGCTTCAGCCACCGGCGCCAGTGAGCCCAGCGGCAGAGTGAGCGTCTTCTGGAACTGCAGGCGGCGCACTTCGCCGGTGATCTCCGGCAGGCGCAGCAGCCGGGTGGCGTCCTGCAGGTCCTGCTTGTTGCGAACGGCTGCATCGGCAGCGGCCAGCGCATCGGAGACCTGCTCCAGGCGTTGCCGCGCCTGTTCCCAGTCCAGTGCGGGTGCATCGGCACTGCTCTGCGCTGCCGCCGCAAGCGGCAGGCAGGCTGCCAGGGTCAACGCGACTTTCGCGCTGTGCATCCTTGTACGTCGGCCGATCACGCCCATGCCGTCCCAGTGGTAAAGAAGTGCGCAAACGGTAGTGCGCATGGTGTGAAGCCCGGGTCTGCGGTCATCGGTCTTTCCTCAACGAAGGGTGCCGCTGGCCGCAGTACGCAGCGCCTGGGTGATGTGCTGCAGCGTGCTTGAGCGCACGGCGGCATGCTGCCAGTACAACGGCACATCGAGCCAGCGGCGGGGTTCCAGTACCACCACGCGGCCGGCGCGCACAGCGGGCGCGGCCAGGGTTTCCGGGGCCAGGCCCCAGCCGAGTCCGCACGCGGCGGCTTCGACGAAACCGGTGGAGGAGGGCAGGTAGTGTAGCGGCGGCTGCAGCCGCGCGCGGGTCAGGCGACGCACGAAGCGCCACTGCAGTTCATCTTTGCGGTTGAACACCAGCATCGGCGCGCGTGCCAGTGCCGTGGCGTCCATGCCATCGCTGAAGTACTGGCGGGCGAAGCCGGGCGAAGCAATCGCTTGGTAGCGCATGGCGCCGAGCGGGTGCACGTTGCAGCCCTTCACCGGCTGGCTTTCGGCGGTGACCGCACCCAGCACGCTGCCGTCGCGCAGCAACCGCAGGGTGTGGTCCTGGTCGTCCATGCGCAGGTCGAACAGGTAACCATGGCGCTGGTGCAGGTCGGCGATGGCCGGCACGAACCACGTATCGAGCGAATCATCATTGACCGCCAGCGGGATCGGGGTGCGCGCAGCGTCGCTGCTGCCACGCTCGGGTAGCAGCTCGGCCAATGCCTCGGCCTCCAGCGCCTGCATCGGTCGCACCCGGCGCAGCAGCGCCTCACCGGCGGCGGTGGGGCGGCATGGCGCCTGGCGCACCACCAGCACCTGCCCGAGCCGGTCTTCCAGAGCCTTGATCCGCTGCGACAGTGCTGATGGGCTGATCGACAGGCGGCGTGCCGCAGCCTCGAAGCTGCCTTCCTCCAGCACCGCGGCAAACGCGGCCAGTTGCGGGTGTACCAGGTCCATGCCGGTGCCTCTTCAGTTTTCCTGCACAGGATAAAGAAAAATCAGTTTGTCTAAACAAGGCTGTTGGCCGCACCCTGCGCGTCCCCTCGCTGCCTGGCCTGTCCCGATGTGGATTGCCGCTACCGTCGCCGGCCTCTTCGCGGGCGCCGGCCTGATCATCGCCATCGGCGCACAGAATGCCTTCGTGCTGCGCCAGGGCCTGCAACAACGTCATGTGGGCAGGGTGGTGCTGGCCTGCGCCGGCGCGGATATCGCGTTGATCCTGGCCGGCGTGGGCGGCATGGGCGCGCTGGTGCTGCAGTGGCCGTTGCTGCTGCAGGTGCTGCGCATCGGTGGTGCGGTCTTCCTGCTCTGGTATGGCCTGCAGGCCGGGATGCGTGCGTGGCGCGGTGGCAGTGCACTGGCGGCGGGTGACGTGGACGGTGGCGATCGACGGCAGGTGCTGCTGACCTGTCTGGCCTTCACTCTGCTCAATCCGCACGTTTACCTGGATGCGGTGGTGCTGCTGGGCAGCCTGTCCACGCGCTACCCGGGCGATCTGCGCTGGGCGTTTGCAGCCGGCGCCTGCGCAGCCAGCGTGATCTGGTTCTGTGCACTGGGCTATGGCGCGCGGCTGCTGCAGCCGGTATTCCGCAGGCCGTCTGCGTGGCGGGTGCTGGATGCAGGCGTGGCGATGTTCATGCTCTGCCTTGCCATGCTGTTGCTGTTGCGCCCGCTCTAGGCGGCATCCACCGCGCACAACGGTGTTTCGCCCGGGCGCAGGGTCAGCACGCGCACGCCGCTGCCGGTGACCGCCACGGTGTGTTCGAACTGCGCCGACAGCTTGCCGTCGCGGGTGTAGACCGGCCATTCGTCCGGCTGCTGGCGGATGGCCGGCTTGCCCTGGTTGAGCATCGGCTCGATGGTGAACACCATGCCTTCTTCCAGCACCATGCCGGTGTTGGGGTGGCCGTAGTGCAGGATCTGCGGTTCCTCGTGCATTTCCTGGCCGATGCCGTGGCCGCAGTATTCCTTCACCACGCTGTAGCCGTGGCTGCGCGCGTGGCGGGCGATGGCGTGGCCGATGTCACCCAGGCGTGCGCCCGGGCGCACCGCGGCGATGCCTTTCCACATCGCCTGGTAGGCGGCCTGCACCAGCCTGCGCGCGGCGTAGTCGACCTCACCGACCAGGTAGGTGGTGCTGGAGTCGGCGATGTAGCCGTTCTTCTCCAGGGTGATGTCGAGGTTGACGATCTGGCCGTTGCGCAGCACGTCGGTGGTGCTGGGAACGCCGTGGCAGATCACGTTGTCGATCGAGGTATTGAGCACGTAGGGAAAGCCGTACTGGCCCTTGCTGGCCGGCCGCGCCTGCAGTTCATCGACGATCATGCGTTCGACGAAATCGTTGACCTCCATCGTGCTGCGGCCCTGCAGCGGCAGCTGGTCGAGTGCGGCGAACACCTGCGCCAGCAGGCGACCCGATTCGGCCATCAGCGCGATCTCGTCGGGGCGCTTGATGATGCCCATCGGCTCAGACCTGGCCCGGGGGCAGCAGCGGCGGCTGCACACCGGCCGCGCGCAGCTCGCTGGCGACGATGTCCTGGAAGCTCAGCGTGGGGTTCAGCTCGCAGAGCATGCCGACCCGGATCCAGAAGTTGGCCTGGGCATTGATCGAGCGGCTGGAGACGGTGCAGGCACGGCGCAGCTGGTCGTGCAGGGTGTCATCGATGTTGACGATGCCCATGGATGGCCTCGAAGTATGAATATACGAATCGTATATGTTTCGTATGTCCATCTCAAGCCAACGTCATTCAGTCGGTGTGGGTGGCGAAGCGCAGCCGGTTGCCATCCGGGTCGCGCAGCAGCATTTCCCGGCTGCCCCATTCGGTGTCATGCGGGGGCTGCTCGATTGGGACGTTGGCGGCACCGAAGGCGCGGTGCAGGCTGTCGACGTCGTCAACGATGAAGTACACCGCGCCGCCGACCTCGCAGTCGCCGCTGTGTTCGGTAAGGAAGATCGTCTGGCCGTCGCGGGTGAGCTGGGCGAACAGCGGGAAGCCGGGTTCGAAGCGGTGTTCCCAGTCGACCACGAAGCCCAGCCCCTGCACGTAGAACGGCAGGGTGGTGTCGGCGTGGCGCATGCGCAGCTGCGGAATGACGGTCTGGGGCATGACGAGGGCTCCGGGACGGGAGTCCAGTGTAGTGCCGGCCGCTGGCCGGCATTGGTCCGGTAGATGCCAACCTTGGTTGGCATTGCCGGCCAGCGGCCGGCACTACCGAAGCCATGCCGGCCAACGGCTGGCACTACCGAAGCCATGCCGGCCAACGGCTGGCACTACCGAAGCCATGCCGGCCAACGGCTGGCACTACCGAAGCCATGCCGGCCAACGGCTGGCACTACCGAAGCCATGCCGGCCAATGGCTGGCACTACCGAAGCCATGCCGGCCAGCGGCTGGCACGACCGGCGCGATCAGCAGGCCGTTGGTATGGCGGCGATTGCCGCCAGCAGTTCGCGGTTCACCTGCTGGTGACGCGCCTGCCAGGCAGGAAGATCTTCGGCGCTGATGTCCGGTTGGCCATCCAGCGACGACAACCAGCGCTTGAAGCGACTCTGGTAGTTGGCCAGCGACACTTCCCCGGTGATGTCACTGCCGACCAGGCCGCCGGCACGCAGCGCCTCGATCACCACCAGTGCGTCTTCCAGCTGGAATCGGCCCTGGTCCCAGTTGCTGCGCGCGACGTCCTCGGCGAACACGTCCTTGTCGATCGACAGGTAGGCCGGCTGCGGCGACTTGGCCTGTTCGGCAGCGAACGCGGCCACCAGCGCTTCGGGGTGCTCGAAGCGGCGGAACGCGTGGCCCATGCCGAGGCGATGGCCCCAGCTGACATCCACGTCCATGCACCAGTACGTCAAGCGACCGCCCAGCAGCGGGCGCCAGTGGTTCTCCCAGGCATGGCCGAGGCCGATGTCGCTGGAGGTGATGCCGAGCACATGGGTGTGCGAGATCTGCGGCAGCTTGCTGGCGGCATTCACCCATGAGCCGCAATGCATGCCGAACGGAAAACGCATGTTGTCCGGATGGTTGTCCAGCACCACCAATTGGAACGGCGCCTGTGTGCGCATGCGGCGCAACAGCGGCAGGCTGAGATGATGGAAGTCGCCACTGCCCAGCATCACGGTGCCGAGCTGCGCGGGCAGCGGCGCCAGCACTTCGGCGGCGAAACGGTGCAGGGTGGCATTGCTGCAGGCGAAGCGCAGAGGGTCGTGCCACTGCGGCAGGGCCAGGGTCTGCGCCTGGGGCAGCGGCAGCACGCCACCGTCCAGGTCGAGGATCAACGGAGAACGCAACGGCATCGCTCAGCCGCCTCCATCAGGTTCGCCCTGCAGATGCGGCGCCAGCTTGCGCAGGGCAGCGCGCAGCAGCGGGGAACGGGCGTGGATCGCGTGCCGGGTGGAGGTGAAGCGGGCGCCCAGCTCGGCTTTGATCCGCGAGTCGGTCCAGCCGGCCACATAGTGGCTCAGGCCGTGCTGCAGCGCGTACTCAAGGTTGTGCATCCAGCTGACCGCGTACAGGTTGTGCTCGCGCGACTGCGGATAGGCCAGCCCGATGTACTTGTCCACCAGCTTTCCGGTGTGGATGTAGCACAGGTTCCAGCCGATCAGCTGCCCTTGGTGGCGATACAGGAACATCCGTCCCTGGCCCTGGTTGTCGGCCAGCAGATGCTGGAAGTAGGGCAGGTCGAGCTGGTCGAAATGCACCGCGCTCTGCGCATACACGCCCAGGTACAGCGCATACAGTTCGGCCTGCAGCTGCGGGTCGGCGAGGGCCGGATCACCGGTGGCGATGCAGTCGATCTGCAGGTCATCACGCGAACGGAGCTTGCGCCGGATGTTCTTGCGGCGCGAGGGCGACAGGCGGCCGAGGTAGCCATCGAGCGAATCGAAATCGATCGCCACCCAGGCAAGCGGCATGCCTTCCAGTTCAACGAAGCCGCGCGCCAGCAAGGCCTGCAGGAACGCCGCGCTGTGCGCATTGGCCGCGTCGTCCAGCAGCGGTGAATCGATGGCCAGGTCCTTGACCACCAGCAGCCGGGTATCGCCGATCGCGTGACGCGTCACGTCCTCGGCCAGCGCCTCCGGCGCCACGTGCGCCGGCAGCGGGGTGTACTCGGTGCTGGTGGCACCGACGAAGCGGGTCTTCCAGGTGATCCAAGGCCGCCACAGGCGCGACAGAGGCAGGCCGAGCAGCTTGCTGCGCAGCGCGTCGTCCATCGTGGTGGTCAGGTCCAGCGGCGCACGGAACGTCGGCAGGCCGCTGGGAAGGCGGCCTGCCTCGAATCCGAGCGGCGGGTGGGCCAGGAAGCCCTCCAGCAGCGCGGCCGGTTCCAGCGCGGTGCTGGATGCGCGTGACGTCATCTCCATCGGCACGGGAACCGGCAGCCCATCCAGTCTCAGCCCTTGGCCTTGGTCAGCGCCTGGTCGAGCAGGGTGATCGCCAGGTCGATCTCTTCGTAGCTGATGTCCAGCGACGGCGCGAAGGTGATCACGTTCTTGTACCAGCCACCTACGTCGAGCACGAGGCCCATGCGCTTGCCGTCGTGCAGGAGGTCACCGGCCAGGCCGATGTCGACCATGCGGTCCAGCAGTTCCTTGTTCGGGGTGTAGCCGTCGGCCTGGCAGATTTCGGCGCGCAGGGCCAGGCCCAGGCCGTCGACGTCGCCGATTTCCGGGTGACGCTTCTGCAGGCCACGCAGGCCGTCGAGGAAGTATGCGCCCTTTTCCGGCACGGTGCGCTCGTAGTCCATTTCCTTGCCCAGCTTCAACACTTCCAGGCCCAGGCGGGTGCCCAGCGGGTTGGAGTTGAAGGTGGAGTGGGTGGAACCCGGCGGGAACACGGTCGGGTTGATCAGCTCTTCGCGTGCCCACAGGCCAGACAGCGGGTTCAGGCCGTTGGTCAGCGCCTTGCCGAACACCAGCACGTCCGGGGTCACGCCGAAGTGCTCGATCGACCACAGCTTGCCGGTACGCCAGAAGCCCATCTGGATTTCATCGACCACCATCAGGATGCCGTACTTGTCCAGCACGCGCTTGAGGCCGGTGAAGAAGTTGCGCGGCGGAATGACGTAGCCGCCGGTGCCCTGGATCGGCTCGACGTAGAACGCGGCGTACTCGGCCTGGCCGACCTTGGGGTCCCACACGCCGTTGTACTCGCTTTCGAACAGGCGCTCGAACTGCCACACGCAGTGGTCGGAATACTCGTCCGGGGTCATGCCCTTCGGGCGACGGAAGGGGTACGGGAACGGGATGAACATCGCGCGCTCGCCGAAGTGGCCGTAGCGGCGGCGGTAGCGGTAGCTGGAGGTGATCGACGAGGCACCCAGGGTGCGGCCGTGGTAGCCGCCTTCGAAGGCGAACATCAGGCTCTTGCCGCCGCGCGCGTTGCGAACGATCTTCAGCGAGTCTTCAATGGCCTGCGCGCCGCCGACATTGAAATGCACGCGACCGTCGAGGCCGAACTTTTCGTGCATGTCCACGGCAATGGTCTTGGCCAGCTGCACGCGGGTCGGATGCAGGTACTGGCTGGCGACCTGCGGCAGGGTGTCGATCTGGTCCTTCAGCGCGTCATTCAGGCGCTTGTTGCTGTAGCCGAAGTTGCAGGCCGAGTACCACATCTGCAGATCGAGGTAGGGCACGCCCGCACCGTCGAACATGTAGCTGCCTTCGCCGCGCTGGAAGATCTTCGGCGGGTCGACGTAGTGGACGGTATCGCCGAAGGAGCTGTAGCGGGCTTCGTCGGCCAGCAGCTGCGCGTCGGAGGCAGCGGCGTCGGCGTTCTTGTCAAAAATGTTCATGCAGTTCGGTTCCGTGAAGGACGTTCGAAAGGGGCGACGGGGGAGCGTGCTTGGAGGGAGTGCTCAGGCGGTGGCCAGCAGTGGGGGCAGTGCGGCGGGCTGCGGGCGGGCGTCGATGCGACGTGGCTGCAGCAGGCTGCCATCGAGCAGGCGCGGCAACAGTGCGACTGCATCGTGGAAGGTGTCGATGGCGGCATGCTCGATGCCGGCATTCGTGCAATGGGTAATCAGGCGGCGCTTGGCGAACACGAAGTCGGCGTCTTCGGACACGCAGAAATCCGAGCTGCCGTCACCGATCATCAGCACGCGCGGTGCTTCGTTGGCGCGCGCCTGCGCGGCGCAGGTGCACTTGCAGGTGCCACTGCGGCAGCCTTCGGCCTGGTAGGGCGACTCCAGTTCCCAATGGTCTTCGCACCAGCGCAGGTGGTTGGCCACCACCGGCAGCTGCGACAGGCCGTGGTTGGCCAGGATGCGGTGGATCGCATAGTCCAGGCCGTCACTGACGATCCGCAGCGGCAGGCCCAGCTGTTCGGCACGGCTGACAAAGGCGGCGAAGCCCGGATCGATCTGTACCTGGTCCAGATGGGCGTCGAGCGTGGCCGGGTCCAGTTTCAGCAGCCGCACCTGGCCCTGCATGCATTCACGCGAGCCGATCTTTCCCGCTTTCCACTGGTCTTCCAGTTCCTGCCAGCCCGGCTGGCCGTACTTTTCCAGCAGCGAGTCGATGACATCTTCGAGGCTGATGGTGCCGTCGAAGTCACACAGGATGCTCCAGTGCATGGGCAGGTCCGTCGATGAAAGAAACGCCCGGCCCGATGCCGGGGCAGGCTCAATGTAGGCAGGCCGCCTTTCTCGTTCCTTTCCTGTTGAAAGGCTCTTCTGACAGGCTGGGAAAACGTTCAGGAAGGTGCACGGATGAATGCGCGGAGGGCAGGCCACGCGTGCACGTTCGGGTCAGGCGCGGGCCAGGACCTGCAGTATTTCGGCAGTCTCTTCGCGGGTCTGCCAGGCGCTGTTGCCAAGGGTCAGCATGCGTGCGGCGAAGTCGCGTGCATTGGGCATGTCGTCCTGCGGCACGATGCCGCGCAGGTACGCGTAGCCGGGCAGGGCATGGATGAACATGCGGCTGGCGCCGAGACCACGTGGCCACAGGTCCTTCAGCACGGCATCGCGGGCGCGCTGGCTGGGCAGCAGCAGCATCAGCAGTGGCCAGGTGCCACCGCTGCCGGCGAGGCCGTCGACCACCTCAACGGCTGGCAGCTGTGCCAGCTGCACGCGCAGCTGCAACGCACGCAGGCGACCGGCCTGCAGGAACGCCGGCAAGCGCCACGCGGCACGCGCGCCGATGTTCTGCCGCCAGTGGCTGACCCGGTGCTGCGGTATATCAAGCGGGAAAATGTCACCGACCGCTTCTTCCAGATCGTCGCGTTGAAGCGCACTGCGCAATGGATTGCCATACACCAGCGACAGCAGCGAAGGGCGATAGCAGGCAGCAAGGCCGATCAACTGCACGCTGCGCAGCAGCTCCCAGCGCAGGCTGGGGCGAACGTGCTGGACGGCATGTTCGGCCAGCCCGGCACGCAGTTCGTCGTCACGGCTGACCAGCAGGCCGCCTTCATGCAGGCTCAGGCCCTTGCCAGCAGCCAGGCTGAAGAATCCGATATCGCCACGCAGGCCGACACTGCTGTTGCCGACCCGTGCGCCGAGTGCCTGTGCGGCGTCCTCGATCACCCAGGCGCCGGCGTTGCGGGCGACTTCGCAGGCCAGTTCGACATCGGCGATGCGCCCGCCCAGGTGGGTCGGCAGGATCGCCAGCGTGCGCGCATCGGCCAGACGCCTGAGCTGGCCGGGATCAAAGTCGAAGTGACCACGACGGGTATCGCACAGTTGCACGCGCAGGCCCAGGCTGTGCACCGCGATCGGCACCAGCGGGCAGGTATAGGCCGGCATGATCACGGTGTCGCGCCTTGGCGCGCGCTTGCGCAGCGTACGCAGCGCGATCAGCAGCGCGTGCGTGCCGGAACAGGTCAGCTGCAGTGGCGGTGTGGCGAGCTGGCTGGCCAGGACTTCGCGCAGGTCGCCACCACCGGGCAGGAAATCGCTGGCCTGAATCGGCAGGCCAGCGGTAGGTGGCAGTTCGCGCGCGAACAGGCTCATCGCAGCCCGCTCACGACGCGCTTTCGGCGGGACTGTGCGGGTCGTCCGCTTCAGCGCGGCCGAGGCAGACGATGCCGGCCACGATCAGTACCGCACCTAACAGATGGTGCAGGGTCAGCGGCTCGTTCAACAGCCACGCCGACAGCAGCAGCACGCTGATCACTTCCAGGTGCGAGGCGGCAAACGCGGGGCCGATCGGCGCATGGCGCAGCAGGCTCATCCAGGTGAAGAACGCGCCCACGTAGCCGAGGATGGCGCCGTACACCCACGGCTGCGACAGCACGCGCAGCAGCCAGGCGGTGTTGGCCTCGACCGGCAGCGCGGCGTCACCGGCGTACTTGAAGCACAGCTGGGCCAGCGTGTCGAAGGCCATCAGCAGCGGGAAACCGATCACATACAGGCGCCTCATGAGCCGGCCCCCACCACCGCCACGCCCGCGGTGACCAGCAGCATGCCGGCCACCCGCAGCGGCGTGAGCTTCTCGCGGAACAGGAAACGACCGGCGATCATCAACGCAACGATGTTGATCGAGCCCAGCAGCACGCCCTTGGACAGCGGCACCAGCGACAGGAACGCAATCCAGGCCACGAACTCGAGCACGTAGCAGGCGATGCCGATCCACAGCCAAGGGCGGCTGAGCATGTGTTTCCAGCGTTGCAGTCCTTCGCCTTCCTGCGGATCGCTGGCGGCGGCCTTGAAGGCGAGCTGGCCACCGGTATCGAGTACCACATTGGCCAGCCACAGCAGGGTGGCGAGTACCCCCATCTCAGGCCACCGCCTTGAGCACGCCCGTGCGTTCACCGATCTCGGTGAAAAAGCGCGCGCTGCGACGGATCACATCGCGGCGTTCGCGATCGATGGTGATCATGTGATAGCTGTCTTCCAGCACCACCAGTTCCTTCGGGCCGCTGACCCGCGACATCACCAGCTCAGCGTTGCCCATGCTGGCCACATCGTCTTCGCGGGCGTGCATCACCAGGCACGGTGCGATGACCTGGTGCAGGTGGCGGCGGGTCCAGTTGCTCAGCGCACGCATCTCGGCCAGCGCATGCCAGGGGTTGCCCGGCAGGCCGGCAGCCGCGCTGTCGCCGGACAGCATTGCGGCGCTGACCTGCGCGCGCAGGCGCTCGTCGCGCAGGCCGTACGGCGGTTCTTCCATGAACATGCGGTCGCGGCCGATGTTGAAGCGCTTGAACCACGGCAGTAGGAACGAGAAGCGGGCCACGGCGGGAATGTTCCAGCCGTCGTAACGGAAAGTGGCGCCGTACACGCCCACGCCGGACACCCACTCCGGGCGACGTGCCGCCAACGCCAGCGAGAGTACCGCGCCCATCGACAGGCCACCCACGAACAGCTGGTCGACCTTGCCGCGCAGGGCGGCCGCCGCATCTTCCACGCCCTGGTACCACTGTTCCCAGGTGGTCGCCAGCAGGTCATCCACGGTGCCGCAATGGCCGGGCAGTTGCACGCCGTGGACGGTGAAGCCGGCATTGTTCAGCCCCTTGCCCAGCATGCGCATTTCCGCCGGGGTGCCGGTCAGGCCATGGACCAGCAGCACGCCCTGGGGGCCACCGGGGAGGAAGAAGTCGTGCGATTCGGTCACCTGGCGGCTCCGGGACGGCAGTGGGGATGGCAGGATCGCAAGCGCGATTTTCACCAGCCTTTCAGCGCGCCGGGCCGGGTCAGGGGGCCTTCAGCAGCGGCAGCGTGATGGCGACCTTGAGCCCCCCGCCCGGGCGGTTGAGGAAGCTCAGGCGGCCGCCGAAGTGCTCTACCGCCTCGTGCGCGATGGCCAGGCCGAGGCCGGTGCCGCTGGCAGCGGTGCCCGGCGCCCGGAAGAAGCGCTCGCCCAGCCGTGGCATCACGTCGTCGGGCACGCCGGGGCCGTTGTCTTCCACATAGAGTTCGACATCATTGTCGTCCAGCGCATGCACGCCCACCGTGACGGTGGCATTGCGGCCGGCATAACGCAGGGCGTTGTCGATCAGGTTGTCCAGGGCCTCCTGCAGCATGGCGCCGTTGCCGAGCACACGCAGCGGACGGGGGCTGCCGCGGTAGCCGAGGTCGATGCCATCGCGGATCGCTTCCGGCACGCGCATGCCAACCCACTGCGGCACCAGCTCGCCCAGGTCCAGTGCTTCCACGGTATCGGGCACGGTCTGCGCCCGGCTCAGCGCCAGCAGCTGGGTGCTGACCCGGGCAGTGCGCTGGTTGAGCCGGCGGATGTGCTGCAGCGCCTCGCGCACCGTATCGGGATCACCGTGTGCCAGAGCTTGGTCCACGTGCAGGGCCATGCCCGCCAGCGGCGAACGCAGCTGGTGCGCGGCATCGGCAATGAAGCGGTTCTGCAGGGTGATCATTTCCGCCTGGCGGGCAAACAGATCGTCGATGGTGCTGATCAGTGGCTGGATCTCTTCCGGTACGTCGGCATCGGAAATCGGTGCCAGTTCGCCACGGCGCTGCGCCAGGCGGGTCCTCAGTGGCGTGAGGATGCGCAGGCCGTAGGTCACGCCGAACCAGACCAGCGCTGCGGTGCCCAGCGCCAGCATGGTCATCAGCGGGATGATGATCATCAGGATCTCGCGCGCGCGCTGTCGGCGGTCGGCCATGCTCTCGGCCACGGTCACCGCCAGCTGGTCCTGCGGATCGTTCATCGCCTGCGTGCAGACCGTGGCCATGCGCACCTGCTGGCCATTGAGGTTGCCGTCGTACAGGGCCGGATGCACGCCGGTGCAGTCCTGCGAAGGGGCATACGGGCTGAAGTCGGCATTGCCGCTGAGCGTCCCCATGCGGCTGCTGTCGACGTTGAAGTAGCGATGGCCGTCGGGGTCGTACTCGATCAGGAAGCGCGCCTGCGGCGACAGGTCGCTGGTCACCGGCATGGTGCTCAGCATCTGCGCGAACGAATGCGTGTCGTCGATCAGGTTGCGGTCGTGGATGCGGTTGGAATAGTCCAGCGCAACGTAATAGGCCAGGATCGTGTTGAAGGTGAGCAGACCCAGCATCGGCAGCGCCAGGAAGGCGAGCAGGCGCCGGCGCAGGCTGGGCGGTCCACTGATCACGGGGTGCTGTTGTCCTGCGCGTCTTCCAGCATGTAGCCCAGCCCGCGCACGGTGCGGATGCCCATGCCGCCGGGCTGCAGCTTGCGGCGCAGGCGGTGCAGGGCGATGTCCAGGCCGTTGTCGGTCAGGTCCTGGCCCCAGTCGCACAGCGCTTCCACCAACTGCGCGCGTGACACGATGCGCTCGGCGCGCACTGCCAGTGCCGACAGCAGGCCGAACTCGCGTGCGGTCAGTTCCAGCGACTGGTCGTCGATCCACACCCGATGCCCGGCCAGGTCGATGCGAAGGCGGCCGATGCGCAGGTCCGGGTTGCCATTGCTGGTGACCCGGCGCAGCTGGGCGCGCACGCGCGCTTCGAACTCGTCCAGCGCGAACGGCTTGACCAGGTAGTCATCGGCACCCAGGTCGAGCACACGCACGCGCTCGGCCAGGCCGTCACGGGCGGTCACCACCAGCACTGCGAGGCCATCACCGCGCTGGCGCAGGCGCTGCAGCACGTCGCGGCCATCCAGCTGCGGCAGCCCCAGGTCCAGCACCAGCAGCGCGTACTGCGTCGAGCCCAATGCAGCATCGGCGTGCGCACCGTTGTCGACGTGGTCGACCACGTGCCCCTGCCGGCGCAGCGAGGCGCACAGGCCGGAGGCGATATCCGGGTCGTCTTCAGCAATCAGAACGCGCATGCGCGGGGCTCCTGTAACGGTCAGGCCCACCGGATGGACGGGGTGGGCCTCTCGGCTGCCGAGGGTAGCCGCAAACCGGCTGCAGGTGGAGCGCGTCGGCACCTCCCGGCACCGTCGCGCTGTCCCTCCATTCAGTCCTGCAGGCCCGGCTCACCGAGCGCCAGCGGCACCCGCGAACCATCCAGCAGGCCACGGCTGAGCTTGCCACCCTCGATGAACAGCAGTTCGCCGTTCTCGCCGTTCTTGATGCTGCTGTCGATGGCGATCACGCGGTCGCCGTGGAAGCTGCTGACGTGCGGCATCGAGGTATGGCCAACCACGATGCGCTTGAGCTGCAGGCGGTCGAGCACAGCCTGCACACCCGCGGTGTCGAGGCGGCCATCGAAATAGCCGCGGTACCAGATCGGGCTGGTCTTGCCGTCGTACAGCGGTGCGGTGGCCGGGTCGGCCTTCACTTCGGCCTTGGGCAGGCCCAGCGAGGCCTGATAGGCCGCGTTGGTGCGTGCCGGGTCCAGCGCCAGCTGCACCGCCTCGGGCGAGATGCCGCCGTGCAGGAACAGGCTATCGCCGATCTTCAGCAGCACCGGGCGGGTGCGCAGCCACTGGCCGATTACCGAGTCGGCGCCATACAGCTGCGGGTAGCTGCGACCGAGCAGCTGGGCGCTGCGCAGGTATTTCGGGTTGACGTAGCGCAGGTCGTCGTACAGCACCATGGTCTCGTGGTTGCCGAGCACGAAGTGCACCGCGCCGCCGGCGGCGGCCGCCTGCTGCTGCAGGCCATACAGCAGCCAGAAGGCTTCGGTTACCTGCGGGCCGCGGTCGAACACATCGCCGGCGATGACCAGGGTGTCCTTGCCCAGCGCCCAGCGGTCCTGTGCGTCGATGACCTGGTGGGCACGCAGCAGGCGCACCAGCAGCCCGTACTGGCCGTGGATGTCGGACAGCGCCACGATGCGCGGCACGGCCGGCAGCACGGAGACCGAAGGCGCATTCGGGGCGGCCACGTGCACGCTGTGTTCGTAGCCACAACGCGGGGCGATGTCGGCGCCTGCGGCCTGCGTGGCAAGTGTGTGCGACTCGACCTTGTCGTCGCAGATCCAACTGGCCTGCAGCTGGTTGCCCTGGCGGAACACATAGGGGCCATCGGCCTGCACGTGGTCGGCGGGCGCGGCAACCTCACGGGCCTGCGTGGTTGCTGTGGCGCAGGCCAGCAGCGGCAACAGCAGGGCGGTCAGCAGGGAAGGGCGACAGCGCGACATCGGCGGCATCCAGCGGCGGAAAGATCCGATGCTAACCGGCGCGGGCGTCCGTCGGTGTGCGCGAATGGGCGGATCAGGTGTCGCGCCCGTCGTCCTTGAGCTTGCGCACACGGGTGGCAGTGGGCTGAAGCGGCTGGCCATCGCGCCCGCGCGGCTGCATGTAGGGCAGCGGCCGCCGCGTCGCCAATTCGATCAGCTGCGAATGGGCTTCGCCTGCACCGAAGCGATGGCGCTCCCCCCACTGGCGCAGTGCGACCAGCAGCGGGAACAGTTCCAGGCCTGCGGCGGTGAGCACGTACTCTTGGTAGGCCGATCCATCGGAGGCTGGCTGCAGCTGCAGGATGCCGGCCTCGACCAGCCGGCGCAGGCGGTCGCTGAGGATGTTGCGCGCCGCGCCGAGGCTGCGCTGGAAATCACCGAAGCGGGTGATGCCGTCGAAGGCGTCGCGGATCACCAGCAATGCCCAGCGGTCACCGAGCAGGTCGGCACTGCGGGCTACAGGGCAGGGGCTGTCGGCGTGCATGCTGGGTATCTCCGAATGTGGTTGCAGTTTAAAACCAATGGCGATAGCCTGCATCTGGTTTCAAATTGCAACCATATGATGAGTGCCACATCGCTTCCCCGCCCGCTGCTGGTCCTGCTTGCGGCTGCCGCCGGCGCCAGCGTCGCCAACGTCTACTACGCGCAGCCGCTGCTGGATCAGCTTGCACGCGCCTTTGCGATGGACCGGGCCGTGGCCGGCGCAGTGCTGGCTGCCACCCAGGCCGGCAGCGTGCTGGCGTTGCTTGGCCTGCTGCCGCTGGCGGACCGCGGCGACCGGCGACGCCTGCTGCGGCTGCAGTTGATCGCGCTGGTGCTGGCCCTGTTGTGGCTGGCGGCGTCACGCACGGCGAGCTGGCTGTTGTCGGGCATGCTGCTGGCAGGCCTGCTGGGCACCGCGCTGACCCAGGGCCTGATTGCCTATACCGCCATGCTGGCACGGCCCGAGCAGCGCGGTCGCGTGGTCGGTGTGGTGCAGGGCGGCGTGTTCATCGGCCTGCTGCTGGCGCGCGTGGTGTCCGGTACGGTGGCGGCGGCCTTTGGCTGGCAGAGGGTCTACCTGCTGTCAGCGGTGGTGATGGCAGCGTTGGCGGCGCTGCTGTGGCGGCGCCTGCCCGCAGTACCGGTGCCGTCGGTCCCTCCACGCTGGCGCGAGCTGCTGGGCTCGATGCTGGGCATGCTGCGCCGCGATCGAACGCTGCGCGAGCGCGGGCCGCTGGCATTGCTGCTGTTTGCCGGCCTCAATGTGTTCTGGGCGGCGGCACCCTTGCCGCTGTCGGCACCGCCGCTGCACTGGTCGACCGCAACCATCGGCGCGCTCGGCCTGGCCGGCGTGGTCGGTGCGCTGATGGCGGCGCGGGTCGGACACTGGATGGACCGTGGTTTCGCGCATCGGGTCAGCCTCGGCGCGCTGTTGTTGATGCTGGTCGCGTGGTGGCCGCTGCTGGGCCTGCCGTATTCGCTGTCCTTGCTGTTGCTGGGTGTGGTCGTGCTCGACCTGGGCGGCCAGGCACTGCATGTCTCGAACCAGGCATCGTTGCTGCGTGCACCGGCAGAACAGCATGGGCGCCTGGTGGCGTTGTACATGCTGTTCTATGCGGTGGGCAGCGGTGCGGGAGCGGCGGCGGGGCCCTGGATGCAGGTGCGGCATGGCTGGCCCGCTGTGTGCCTGCTGGGGGCTGGCATCGCGTTGCTGGCGCTGCTGTGGTGGGCAGCGTGGCGGGTGGGGGCGTTCAATGCATCGGCTGGCGCGCGAACCGGTAGAGTCGACTGTTAGTTGTGATCTCTCTGTACGTTGTTCATCCGGGACATCTTTGGAAAATGGTGGTTACCACACCTCTCCAGACCCCAAAGAGCCCGGATGAACCACCATAAAAATGCCCGTTTGACCGTCCATAGT